>JBFMDG010000626.1:0-4701 GCA_040754135.1 Verrucomicrobiota bacterium | reverse complement strand
TCCAGGCTCATGTGTTCGATTGCCCGTCAGATTAGGGGAGCGATCTGTCAGCGTCAAGTTGCGGTCCGTCTGAACGTCTGAAGGAATCGAATCTCTCCGAGTTTGCTCGGTTCCTTTTTCGGAAACTTCGTCCCAAACTTTGTCGATCGAAAAATCCTGTCGACAAAGTTTGCGACGAGGTTTTCGACAAAGGAAAAGGCCAACGATTGCCAAAGGTCCAAACTCGAGGGCAATCCCAGCGGGATTGTAATCCTTCAGCCGAGGGTTGCGCGAAGGCGCTTTCCAGGAACTGCACGTGGGGCGGCGCCTTTCGCCGGCGCACGCTTTTGATCTGCGCCTTTTCGGGTTCCTTCGCTGCGCTCCGCGGCCTTGGCAAAGGCGGCAGATAATCGGTCGTAAGCAACGCTCAGCGTATCGCCGGGAAACAAGCCGGCGTAGCTTTCCAAAATCTCACGAATTTCCAGCGAGGTTTGAGTGAGTTCGAGAATGTTTTCCGGCGCTGGCATTGGCCAGTTCAACGAACGATTCCGGAGGCGATCGAGCCATTCATGTTTCACTTCGCGCACCAAATCGAGCCAGGAAGGATCCACCATGGCACCGAGGATTTTTCGGGCCACGGTTCTCGCGGCATGCGTCAGTTCCGTCGCCGGCCCGGTTTTCCGGCGCGCTTCAAGCAGGATCCCCGCGGCATCCTTGAGTTCATCGGGAGTGAATACGGTCGCCGCATCGAGCCAGGCGCAAGCGGCTTTGTAATAGGCCGGTTTGGATTCGCCTTCGCGGCTGAGGCGTTTGAATTCGACGAAGGCAAAGTGTGGTTTCAACCGGTCATTGCGCAAGGCCACTTCCAGCGCCTGATTGCCTTTCGCGGATCGACTGGAGCCAAACACCAGCGGAAACAAAACTTCCGGAGTCTTCAGGATCAACAGTGACGGGTCGCGATCACCCGGCGAGGGCACATCCACTTCGACAAAGGCGTGACCTTGGGCGGTGATGCTTTGATTGCCGGGCAGCCAGAGGATTTCCAATTCGACTTTGTAACGGCCCGGTAATGGAAAGAGCGCTCCGCCGGGTCCATGCAACAATGTCACCGATCCCGAGGCGAGACATCGCGTTTCGAGCGGCTTGACGGCGCCGATGTCCAGGTGACGGGCCATCGATGAAAAGGGGCGACGCACTCCGTCGGGGCCGATGACCGATCCGGTGACGAATCCCGATTTTAAACTCAATCGTGAAGGGATCTCGATGCTTTCCTTGTTCCAGTTCCACAAATAGAAGTTCAGGCGAACGGGCGCGCCGAGTGGAAAAAAGTTTTGCTGCGGCCCGGCGAGCACGGTGATTTTTTTAGCGGCTTCGACGTATGTCTGCGGAAGATCGGATTGGCCATCAGGAAACGCCGTTACCGGAACGGCCGGCAAGTTGTTCGGGGTAATGGGTGTTCCGGGCCGAACCACAATGTCAGGCCAATGGCGGAGCCGTTGTTTATCGGCATCGGAAAAATCCCAGGTCACATTCGACGGGAATGGGTTGTCCTCCTGAGCTTGAGGCGGGATGAGATCGGTGGGGGTCATGAACCCGGTGCCGAGGGCGGTATGATCCAGGTTCATGGCATGGCCGATTTCATGAACGGCGGTTCGGAAATAAAGCGAGGTGTTGCCCAGTTTCCGGCCGCTCAAAGAGTTCCACATCCCGTTCTTATCAAAGGTGTAATCCGCAGCGACCACGGCCATTTCACGAATGGAAATATCGGGAGGCGCTCCAGGGAAATCGTACATGATGCCGCGGCCTTCGTTCTCGATTTGCCGCACGCAAAAGAGGTAGTAACGCCATTCTTCATCGAGCTTTTGCGTGTCGCGAAATCTCAGCATGGCTTCCCGCAACTCATCCTGACTCCAGGGCACGAGCGGATCGTGCAACGATTTGTCACTGACCATGGCCGACACTTCCCAATCGATTTTGGCAAACACCTGCGGCCAATCGAGCGGCGACGTCGATTTGTTATCGAGCGGCACCGCGGCCTCTTTGACCTTGTCGATTTCGATGATGGCTTCGCGCAAGTGATCCGAGACCCAGCCCATTTTCAGTTTGCCATTCAGGATGCCGCCCGCTTCGTACACCGGCCCTTCCAGATAATCGAGCGGACTGAGGTATCCTGCCGGCGCCGGTTGCCATTGCATGCGCGCCTCGAAAACTCCCTGCTCATGCCAGGTGGTTGTGTCGTGATCGAAAAGGTGACTCGAAATTTTTAAATGCAAACCGCCGGCCGGAAAAGGCTCGGACACTTCGTTGACCCACAAATAAAATGTGTATTCGTCTCTTGGAAAAATCGGAATGCGCACCGGCGCAGTATTCACAATGGGGCGATTGGTTCGATGCATGTAAAGATCGCCACTGGCGCAAAACTTCTCCCCGTCGATTTGCACGCGCAAGGTGCCGTCGTAATGGCAAACGCCGGGGTCAGGAACGAGCGGTTCATATTGAATGAAGTAGCAGCCCGGCCGCAAGCGGGCCGGCCACGAAGTGCGAAAAGGGTTTTCGTTCATGGTGGATGGTGGATGGGGTGACGAGATGTTGTTGCTGCAACGAATCTGGCCGCGTGATCGTGATTCAAGGATCACTTGGAAACAAAACGCTGACGGTACGGCGCCGACTTGGAATCCGCCGCGAGAGTAGGTCGGCAAATTCAACAGTGTCAAGAGGCTTATCCTTGCAGGCATCGCTGGCAAGATCGAGCAATGCTTTAGTGCTCGTTCTCCTTGCCAGCGTTTCCATCGGTCACTAAAGTCTTCCTCCTTCGCTTCGAGATGAAGCGTGCGATGAAATCGGCCGCAGCTTTCCATTGAGTCGAAACACGCTGCAGTGCTCATTCGTGTGCCGTTTGCATGTTATGAGTCGCGAGAACCTCCTGATTGTCGGTGACAGTGAGCATGACGCCAATCTGCTCTATGCAGTTGGCCTGTTCCTGCCAGATCCTTTCGTCTTTCTGCAGGTGCGCGGCCGCAGGTATGTGGTGGTCAGCGATCTCGAGATCAATCGGGTGCGAAGACAGTCGCACGGTTGCCGAGTGCTTTCCCTTAACCAACTGCAAAAGCGGTTGCAAACATCCGATGGCCGGCCGCCCGATCTCGCGCGAGTCACCGCCGGCATTCTCCGGCAGCGAGGGTTGAAGCGAGTTTTTGTTCCAGCAAATTTTCCACTGGGACTCGCTCAACAAATGCGCCGTTCCAGAATCAAGATCGAAGTCAAGCCGGGTCCATTCTTTCCCGAACGCCAGATCAAATCGCCGGAGGAGGTTAAGAAAATCAGCGCGTCAATCATGATGGCCGAAGTAGGGTTGGCCGAAGGCATTCAGGTTTTGAAACGTTCACGCGTGACGCGCGGCGGCCGGCTCATGTACCACAATGTGCCGCTCACGGCCGAAAAACTGCGCGCCATCATCGATACGGCCATCTTGCAGGCAGGAGGATTGCCGCGCCACACCATCGTCGCAGCCGGAGCTCAGTCATGTGACCCCCATGAGGCGGGGTATGGCCCGTTGCGGGCCAATCAGCCCATTGTGCTGGATGTTTTTCCGCGTTCGCAAAGAACGGGTTATTTCGGGGATATCACGCGCACCGTGGTAAAGGGAAGAGCGAGCGAAGCCATGCGCAAGTTGTACCACACGGTTTCCAAAGGGCAGCAGCTGGCTTTCGACCAGATGCGGCCCGGGAGAAAAGCGGTCGAGATTCATCGCAGCGTCCAGGATTTTTTCGAGCGCGAAGGTTACAAAACAAATCGGCACAACGGCCGTATGCAAGGATTTTTCCATGGAACAGGCCATGGGCTCGGCTTGGAGATTCACGAAGCGCCTCGAGCCAACGCCAATTCAGCGGATGTCTTGAGCCCAGGGAATGTGGTGACGGTCGAACCTGGCTTGTACTATCCGGAAATTGGCGGAGTGCGGATTGAAGACGTGGCGCTGGTCACGAAAAGCGCTCCCCGCAATCTCACGAAGTTCGAGAAGATGCTCGAGCTCTGATCTGTGGCTGTGACGCGTGACACATCAGGCGTGCCGCAGTGACTCAAAAGGAGAGAACAAACATCGCAAGCAGCCGGTTCCAGGGCCGTTTCCTTGACTTCGTGTTTTGGCATTTATTTGGCTAAGCGACGTTCGTGCGGTAAATTTTTTAACCGATCGCCAACGAGATCCGTGGCGAAAAAAGAGAGAAGATGGAGAGAAAACTATGATGCTTGGATTTTTCATGGACCCGATGTATTTCGTGTTCGCCCTTCCAGGGCTGTTGCTCGGCATGTATGCCCAATTCAAGCTGAGCTCGGCCTACAATCATTATGTCCGTGTTCCTGTCGAATCCGGGCTCTCCGGCGCGCAAGCGGCCCGAGAAATTCTCGATCGCGCCGGACTCTACAACGTGGCGGTCGAGGAAGTGGCTGGACATCTTACCGACCATTACGACCCGACTCGCAAACTGCTCGCGCTCTCGTCCGAGAATTATCACGGCCGCTCGCTCGCGGCAGTAGGCGTGGCGGCGCACGAAGCAGGCCATGCGCTTCAACACAAGGCAGCTTACGCGCCGATGCAGATTCGCATGGCGCTCGTGCCGGTCACCAATTTTGCGAGCGGCGCTTTCTATTTCATTTTCCTGGCAGGGATTCTTCTGGGACTGACCAAATTGGTTTTGGCGGCGGTGATTTTGTTTGGAGTCG
>JBFMDG010000625.1:0-4708 GCA_040754135.1 Verrucomicrobiota bacterium | reverse complement strand
ACCGGGAAGATTTGCACTTCTACTCGAAAATGGTTGAACTCTCCGCGGTCCGGTCCAAGCGGCGAGATATTCTCGAACGCTTGCTGCGATGGTACCCAAATGAGGAGAAAGCGAAATCGGACCTCTGCACGGGTGCGCGCCTTTTGCTCGCCGAACCCGATCCCGCGGCGGTGCTCGAGCTGATGGAAGGTTCCGCGCGTGAAATCCTGCAAATCGAAGATACCGGAATGATCTATCAATTCGCCTATGGATTCCTCGAGTCCAAATGGCCGGCACTGGCCATTTGCATCGCCAGGAGTTTCATTCCCTTGCTCAAACCCGATGAGGCATCCGTCACATTTGAAAAACTCCTGCAAACGCGCGACCTGCTGAATCTGTCGCCGGACGATCCCGTGGGAGAAATTCTTGATCATCACCTTCTGCAGGAGAAGCAAGCCTCTGGCAAACAAGCGCAGGCTCTGAAACTGGCGCAAGCGCGGCTCGAAGCCAAATCCAATGAAGTCAATGGATTGAAGGACACGCTGCACCGCCTGCAGCGTGAACTGAAAAAACACGAGAAGCCATCACCGGCCCCTGCGGCCAATTGCGATGTCCCCTTGAGTCCGGCCCAGAAATCGGAGCACGCGGACGAACGGACTCAACAACTGCGACGCAAACTGGAAAATCTCAAAGCCGAACTGAAGGCTCGCCATCTGGAACGGAATGCTCTGCGGCGCGAATTGCAGGAAGTTCACGTGGAATTGGAAGCCTTGCGCGAAAAATCCAATGGCGAAAAGCACGCGCAAGATGCCGTGGTGGACCATGAACAGGAGCTCATGCTTCCTGAAGAAGCCCACGAAAACCATCCGGTTCGTTTGATTGAATTCCCGGCGCATTTCGAACAACGGCTGGTCAGCGTGCCTAAAAGCGTCGCGCGCGGAGTTCTCGTTGCTTTGGGAAAACTGGCGGCCGGAGACTCGGCCGCGTTCCATGGCGTGGTTCGATTGAAAGCCTGTCCCAGTGTGTATCGACAACGTGTTGGGATTGATTTCCGTTTGTTGTTCCGCTTGTTGCCGGGAACGGTGCAGGTGGTCGATTTGATTCCGCGCCAGGACCTCGAACGCAAAATCAAAACCTTGGCTGCGCAGTTTTGAATTTCGAATTGTCGCCCTCGTAGCAGCCTGACGTGAGTCGGCTCTGATATTTTCTGCGCGCATGCCAAACGATTGCCACTGCGCTCGCCGGCGCGGCAAACGCTCCAATGCGTTTTGAGATCCGCGAAACGCGTGGCCAATCGTCAAACACGGCGCCACCAGAAACAAATGATCGAACTCACATTCGATGCTACGCAGACCCCCAATCTCCCGTAGCAGCCTGACGTGAGTCGGCTCTCATATTTTCTGCGCGCATGCCAAACGATTGTCCGGGCGCTCGCCAACGCGCCAAACGCTCCAGAGCGTTTTGAGATCCGCGAACGCGCGGCCCATCGTCAAGCACGGCGCCACCAGAAACAAATGATCGAACTCACATTCGATGCTACGCAGACCCCCAATCTCCCGTAGCAGCCTGACGTGAGTCGGCTCTAACTTTTTCTGCGCGCAAGCCTAACGATTGCCACTGCGCTCGCCAACGCGCCAAACGCTCCAATGCGTTTTGAGATCCGCGAAACGCGTGACCGTTCGTCAAGCTCGGCGCCACCAGAAACAAATGATCGAACTCACATTCGATGCTACGCAGACCCCAATCTCCCGTAGCAGCCTGACGTGAGTCGGCTCTCATATTTTCTGCGCGCAGGCCAAACGATTGCCGGTGCGCTCGCCAACGCGCCAAACGCTCCAGAGCGTTTTGAGATCCGCCAAGCGCGTGACCGATCGTCAAGCTCGGCGCCACCAGAAATAAATGATCGAACTCACATTCGATGCTACGCAAACCCCCAATCTTCCGTAGCTGTCTAAAACCCCGCTCCCGAAAAATCGCTCCAAAACAGCAATTCGCAGCTATGCGACGAAAAGTTGTGCGTACTGTGCGTACGAAAATCGAACTCATCAGTCGATGAGCCTCTTTGGTCTCAAGCCTTTTTGGTCTCAAGTTGACGAATGGTTGACGGGAAGTTTATATTCGGCCTATGGCATCAACATTGACGAAATCGTCCCAGGGTGGACTGGACATGGGTGAACTCGCCGAACTGCGGGAAGACCTTGTGGAGGAGAAGCGGCGGATCGAGCGCCTCTTGACGCGGGTGGAGCAGGTTCTCAGTGGTGCGGGCCAAAAAGACGATTCGCGGCGTGCAGCCAAAGCGACCGATCAGCACGCTCCACCGCGGCCTAGCCCGTTGGACAAAGTGAAAGGTGTGCTGGCGGCGACAGCGGACTTGCGGATGGCCAACGGAAATCTCGCAGCCGACCGCGTGGCCAAGCTCTACGGCGTGAGCCTGAGCCAGTTGGCCGGTTGGCTGGGGCGGACAAAGCAAGCCGTGAACAAGACGCCGGATGCGGACTCACTGCAAAATGCCCTGAGCTACTTCGAGCACGTGGCCCGGTTGCGGCTGGTGATGAAGGAGGACGCCGAATTCCGCAAGTGGCTGCGGACCCCACACAAGTTGCTGGATAACGAGTCGCCGCTGCAGGTCCTGGCTAAAGGCGAATGGCAGGCCATCGCGGACTATGTGGATGATATCCTGACAGGAACGCCCGGTTGATGCTCAAGGTCTACGATTTTTCCTCGGCGCTTCGGTCGGCTCCAACCCGCGAACTTCGAGCGACGCTGGTTCGGCGAGTGCCCTTCACACCGATGGTCGAGTCCGAGGTGCTAGATTTTCTCTTCATGTCAGGCAGACCGTATCGTTTCAACACGGCTGGAGTCCGCTGTGTGTACTTTGCGGAAGATGAGCCAACAGCTGCCGCGGAATACGAGCGCCACAACGTGGCGCGCTATCAGCCTTATGTGACCTATTTCGCCGAGGTAGCCTTGCGGCGCGTGCTAGACATGTCCTTGCCAGATACTCTGAAAGCTCTCGATTTGACCCAGCGCGACCTGCGAACCAATTGGATTCGCGCGAAGCAGCCGACCGCACTTCAGATACTGGGCGAAGCCGTGAGCAAGCAATTCTCCGTGTCCGCCATCCGGTTTCCTTCAGACGCCGCGAAGGCGGCCGGATTCGTTGGGACAAATGTCGTCATTTTCCGCGATTGCGTAAGGAAACCGGATTCCGTGCGCATCCTCGGTCCGACAAAGAAGCCGCTTCAGGAATGGCCTTGAGGGGTTTCAGCACCGCCGAAGGCAGCTCTAATGAATGTCGAGGTCGGCGCATGGACAATCGCGTTGCCCTTCTCGTTGAAGAACACGAGCGTCGACGTCAATTGCTGATAAAACGCTTTGTCGAAATCGGGCGCCAATCGGGTGCGAAAAGCAAAATGATGGAAGTTCAGTTCCCGCCAATCCGCTCACGGGGCGAAACGTGGCTGCGGTAAGCAGTTTGCAAAGTTCGGACGGACTAAAGATTTCGATTTCCGGGTGCGATTCCTTTGCCATGGCGACTTCGTCGAAATTGATCTGGTCGCGTGTGGCGTAGCGCTGCGAGATCGCATAAGAAAAAAACGAGCGGATAGCATTCCGATAATTGTTGCGGGAACGCCCAGTGCATTTGAGTTCGCGCAACCAAGTATTGACCTCAGCCGTGGAAATATCGGAGGGATTCTTCTGAAAGGCTTGCCCAAATTTAGTCAGGCGATAATCGAGGTCTTTAAGATAGATGGCGCTGACGCCATCGGCCTTTTTGGCGGCCAGCATCTCATTGACTACTTGCGCGACTGGTTTGTGTTGGAGGTTTGCGGGGTTGCGCGCCAGTAAGAAATCAACGGCCTCGGTCAGAGTGCGCCCTTTGAGTTTTTTGAGAGCGTCCGCAAGCATGAGGGTGGCGGTATCCAGCGCGAGGCCAGTCGGTTTGAGAGCTTTTGTGGCCCGAGTCAAAATGAGGTGCTGGTCCCGGCTGATGGCAAGCGTTTCGAGCTCGCCGTTGCAGACGCTGTCGTTAATTTCGCCTGCCCGCTTAAGCGCGACAGCAAATTTGTCTTCCGATCCGGAAAACGTCTCGGTTTTGCGGGTGCCGTCGGCGGTGTAGTAAGCGACCTTGAATTCGTGGCGGTCAGCGCGCTGGTGGTAATAGATCCGGACGACGGAGTTTCGTTTCCGGACCTCGTGCGGGAACTTTTTGGGCAAGGCAACTTTCACAACCCGATTGTGCGTACTTTGTGCGTAAAATCCAAGATGTCAATTTTGGTTCACGCGTAAGTCGTTGGTAATCAGGAAGAAATAAAATGGTGCGCGCGGCGGGAGTCGAACCCACAACCTTCGGCTCCGGAGGCCGGCACTCTATCCAATTGAGCTACGCGCGCACATCGAATGCCCCGTAAAGTAGGACAATCCCCTAAACTCGGCAACTTCAACTTTCCTTCAACTGGCCTTCCACCCCTCGGCCGCGTCGTGCCGCAGTTTCAGCGGATCGCAACACGCAAGCAAAAGCCTGAAGCGACTTCCCCGGAGCGCGAGTCTGTGACTCGCAGCGGATTCCCGCTCACAACGCGCCAAAACCACTCCACGACGTCTCGCCTTCGCTCACGTTGCTGCGGCTTATAAAGCCGCGCTCCGGAGCGCGAGTCTGTGACTCGCAGCGGATTCCAGCTCACGACGCGCCAAAACCACTCCACGACACGTCTCGCCTTCGCGCACG
>JBFMDG010000624.1:0-4726 GCA_040754135.1 Verrucomicrobiota bacterium | reverse complement strand
GGTATGCGGAATTCAAACGGCGCACCGGCATGGAGAACGCCGTGGCGGCGCGATGCGGCGATACGAACGACCGCATTGATTTTGTATTGAACTATTTTCGGGTGCCGCCGCCCCGTTTTGTGGCGGATGTTTCGCCGAAAGTTCGCGATGTGATGCAGGCCAACGTGGTCAGTGTTCCGCCAAACACGACCATTGCCGAGGCGCTGGGATTGATGGATGACCGCAATATTCGCGTGCTGCCGGTGCTGAACGAAAAGCACAAGTGCCTCGGTTTGATCTCCGTGTTCAAGATGGGGAAATTCTTCTTTCCCGCGCCCAACCGGCTTTTTGATTCCCGCAAAGTGCTCGCTTCGGTCAATAACCTCGCGCAGACCCTCAACGCTCTCGTTTTGTATGCCACCAACGCCGATCCCGAGGAGGATCTGCTCCTGATGGTCGCGGCCATGAGCTTGGATTCGTTTGCCAAACGGCTGGCCAAGTACCCGCGCGAAAAGCTCATCGTGGTCGTGGGCGACCGCAAAGATGTCCAGGAACTGGCCATTCGGGAACGAGTCCGCGTGGTGGTGGTGACCGGCGGATTGCCGGTGGAGGAGGAGGTGATCGAACTGGCACGGCGCAATCAAGTGAGTCTTTTGAGTTCGCCCCATGACTCGGCCACCACCGCCATGCTCTCTCGCGCCGCCATCACGGTCGAACACATGGTGCATGAGAAGTTTCAGACGTTTCGCGAGGATGCGTCGCTTGGAGATGTCCGGCATCTGGCCACCTCGTCCAACTTCCAGGCATTTCCGGTGGTGGACGATTACGACACGGTGGTGGGCATTCTTTCGAAATCGGATTTTCTGAAAAAGGTGCAGCGCCAGCTCATTCTGGTGGATCACAATGAACTCTCGCAAGCGGTGCATGGCGCCGAGGAAGTGGAGATTCTCGAAGTGGTCGATCATCACCGGATCGGGCTGACGACCCATCAACCGATTCTGTTCCGCAACGAGCCAGTGGGCTCGACGAGCACGATTGTGGCGGATTGTTTTCTGAGGCATCGCATTGAAATCCCGGAATCGATCGCCGGCTTGCTTCTGGCCGGGCTGGTTTCAGACACGCTGAATTTGACCTCCCCAACTTCCACTTCGCGCGATGCCGAAATCCTTTCCATCCTGGAAGTTATGGCGGGAGTGAACGCCACTCAGTTCACCGAAAAACTGTTTGCATCGGGTTCGGTGTTGATCTCGCGCCCAGCCAGTCAAGCCATCACGACCGATTGCAAGGAGTATTTCGAACAAGGCCGAAAATTCAGCGTGGCGCAGATCGAGGAGATCGGTTTCGACCAGTTTTGGAAGCGGAAAAATGAGGTGATGGCCGCGTTGGAAGCCTTCCGCGGACAGCACAGTTATTATTTCTCGACGGTGTTAGTGACCGATGTGGTCCAGCAAACCTCATTGCTGTTGCTGGCGGCGCCCGAAGTATTTCTGAACAGCATCGATTACCCGGAAATCGAGCGCGGGATTTACGAACTGGAAGGTGTGGTTTCGCGCAAGAAGCAGCTGCTGCCCTATCTCACGCACGCCCTGCAAAAGACGAAATGATCCAAGGTCGAATAAATTTTAAGTCGAACAGTTGCGCGCCTCGAGTGTCGATGTATTTTGGAGTCCCGCCGCCGGCATGGTATCGGACGAGATGTCCGAGCGCCTGTTCGAATCTGAGTTGGAGAACACCTCAGTTTGGCTTTTAGGTCATGAAACACCGGCGGCGGGCTTGCCTTTTCGGGCGGTCACTTCAAGCCAAGGCCGAGCACTTGTTTGCAATACTTTAAGCTGCGTTCGAGCTCGCCCTTTTGATATTCCTGATCGGCTTGTTTCGGATCTTTGCCGGCCGGCGCGCGCCAAGGCTCGCGCGGTTTCCCGGCGCGCGCCAAGGCAACGAATTTGGCAAAATCACGCGCGCGCGCTTTCGGGAATGCCGACCAGAATTCCGGCTTCAAGTAAGGAAATTCAATGTTGAAACCGGAGATCGTTTCGATATGCACCGGCACTCCAGGACAAAGCTGCGCAAACCGTTGAAAGTATTTTTTCCAATCGATCTGGCCTTCTCCCATGGCAGTCCATGCGACTCTCGCCCCATTCTCCGTTTCCCAGATGGCTGAATCCCGCAGGCTCGTGGTCAACGCATAGGGCCTGAGGATCTCCAGGCTCTCGATCGGATCTTCCAGCGTCCAGGCGGCGTTGCCGGAATCGAGATTGGCGCCGACGTAATCTTTGCCCGCCTCTTCGATGAGCGTGACCAACTCCCAGGCTTGCATGTCGCCGGCATGATTCTCGACGGCGATTTTCACGCCGGAATCGATGGCAAGGCTGCGCTGGGATTTGCAAACGTTTACCGTGTCTTTGATGCGCGCTTCGATGCCGCCTTCGGTTTTGCGATCCTCGCGCGAACCGAGCACGACGCGGAAGACCGGTGAGCCGAGCGCCTTGGCCATGCGAATGCCCAGCGCGAGGTGTTCCTCGGCAGTGCCCCAATCTTTTTTGAATGTCCTGGAAGTGGGGCAAATGCTCCAGGAACCGAGTTGAATTTGCAACCCATGGTCGGCGGCCATTTTTCGAAGGTCGCCAAGGTAAGCGTCATCGCGCTTCTCGAACGGACCAAGGTCGGTGATAAAAAGCGAATCGGTTTTGAGGGCGGCCGCGTATTCGATCAATTGCGGCGCTTTCCAACCCATGGCTCGCACGGCAAAGTTATCCAGCCCGAGTTTGATTCCCGGTTTGCTCTGGCCAAGCGCGGAAATGCCGCTGGCCAAGGCGGCTCCGGCGAGCGCCGTGGTTTCAAGGAATTGCCTTCTGGATAAATCGAGTCCAACCATTCGGGTTTGCATTTGCAATTAATTCACACAGACCGGGATTTTCTGGCAAGGAGGAACGTGCGATTGCAGCGCGCTTGGCTCGCTCGGCCCCCTCGCGCCACTTGCCTTTCGCCCCGAAGTGTCGGCCACGCAAGCTGGGCGAGACTCGCTCCGAAAACTCAGTTCACTTTTCAACATCATTGTTTCCACGACGCCCTTGCGAATTTTCATCTGAAAGCATGCTTAAGAGCCACCGCTTCGCGAAACTATGAATCCGTGCAGCCGCGACAAACCTAATCCGGCGCTCATCTTGACACCTTGACACGCTAAAGGGTTGAAATGACTGCCAGCCTTTCCTAAGGTTGCCCGCATGAAACCATTGATCCGCGCCGTGGCCGCCATGGCTTTCACTGTTCTGCTTCTGACACCATCCCAAGCCGCCGAAAGGCCATACACCATCGCCGTCATTCCCAAAGGCACCACGCACGAATTCTGGAAATCGATCAATGCCGGCGCATTCAAAGCGCGGAATGAGTTGCGCTCGCAAGGCGTCAAAATCGATGTCATTTGGAAAGGTCCGCTCAAGGAAGACGATCGCGATCAGCAGATTCAAGTCGTGGAAAATTTCATGACCCGGCGCGTCAGTGGCATCGTGCTCGCCCCGCTCGATTCCCAGGCGCTGGTTAAACCGGTCCAGAACGCCATGTCAGCCAAGGTGCCCGTCGTCATCATTGATTCCGGATTGAAGACCGACAAATACGTCAGCTTCGTCGCCACCGACAATTACAAAGGCGGGCAATTGGCCGGGGATCATTTGGGCAAGCTCCTCGGCGGCAAAGGCAATGTCATCCTTCTGCGATATGCCGTCGGTTCCGCCAGCACCGAAGAACGCGAAGCGGGCTTTCTCGATGTGCTGAAAACCAAATATCCGGACATCAAATTGATTTCCGCCGATCAATACGCCGGACCGACGCGCGAAACCGCTTATCAGGCATCGCAGAATCTTTTGAACCGCTTCGGCCGCGAAGTAAACGGCATCTTCTGCCCATGCGAACCGCCAACGATCGCGATGACAAAAGCCCTGCGCGACCTCGATAAAGCCGGTGGGAAAGTGAAAATGGTCGGGTTCGACGCCGGATCGCAGTCGGTCATCGACATGAAAAATGGCGATGTGCAAGGCCTGGTGGTGCAGCACCCCGTGAAGATGGGTTATCTCGGCGTGATGACGATGATGGATCATCTCCGGGGCAAACCGGTCGAAAAACGAATCGATACCGGTGTCGTGCTGGTGACGCCCGAGAACATGGAGCAACCGGAAATCAAGGAGCTGCTTTATCCGCCGCTGGATAAGTATTTGAAGTAGCTTCCGTCCAGCGATGCTGGGACTCTGGCGTTTGGACCTTTTTGCCATCACACCTTTGTCCAAATCTTTGTCCCAAACTTGGTCGATCGAAAATCTTTTCGACAAAGGTTCCGACGAAGTTTTCGACAAAGGAATTGAACAGCGAGATGCCGAATGCGACTTGGCCTGTCTTTTGACGTGTGTGTGACTTAACGGAAATGTCCGCCCGCTTGATTGCGGCGTTGGCTTGCCGAGCCGAAGCCGGGATGCTCATTCGCCCGCTTCCGTCCAGCGATGCTGGGACTCTGGCCTTTGGACATTTTGCGATCGCACCTTTGTCGAAATCTTTGTCCCAAACTTGGTCGGTCGAAAATCTTTTCGACAAAGGTTCCGACGAAGTTTTCGACAAAGGGAATGATAGGCGAGATGCCGAATGCGTCTTCGCTTTGACGTGTGTGTGACTTAACGGAAATGCCCGCCCTCTTGATTGCGCCATTGGCTTGCCGAGCCGAAGCCGCGATGCTCGTGCGCCCCCTTCCGTCCACCGATGC
>JBFMDG010000623.1:0-4738 GCA_040754135.1 Verrucomicrobiota bacterium | reverse complement strand
TATCCTCCGGCAGTGTCGTGATGTTGCCGAACGGATTGCTCAGATCAAACCCGAGTGAAGGCGGCGTGAAGTTGATCGAAGAAACCACGCCGATCGGATCGACGATGATCTCGGGCATGAACAATTGACCGGTCAATGCGATGCCGCCGTAGCGCATCATGTTTTCGTATTGCGCCTTGGTGTTGACCGGAATCAGGTTCGACGAGCCGTTGGTGATTTGATCGACCAAATTCGGATTGGGCTGGGCATCGCCATCCGGATCGAGATTTACCACGCGCGTGGCAAAAAGGCCGTTCGGTTGAAATGCGCCCTGGGTATTGGTGGGTTGTGGTCCAAAGATGATCCCGCTGACCGTGCCGAGTTTGAATCCGAAATAAGAAACCGTGCTCGAGAAGAAGACATCCCATCCGCGGAATGGATTGATGTGGCTGAGGAGAAATTGCGGCAGAGTGACGACGGTGCCATTGGGATCGCGCCCGAGGTTCGTGACCAGCACGCTGAGCAAGTCGCCCGGAAGCGTGGCGCGCACCGAGAACACCGTCTGATCGTTCAGCCCATCCAAGCCGGGCGGCAACGCGCTGAGCAACGCGCCGAACTGCTGGTAGAAAATCAAATTGCGCAGGCTGCCTTCGTAATCGAACGCAATGCTGCTCTTGTTGATCAGCACCGTCACTTCCTGAGTCGGCTTGCCGATCGGCATGCCAAAGAGTGTCGGCTGGATCAGGCCTTTGAGTTTCACCGACGGATCGAACGTGCTCCAGCCCGCCGCCAGTCCGGCCACAGCCGCTTCCTGCATCACGGGCAACATTCCGCTGAGCGCGTTGAGCAACGTGCCGGCATCGAGGTTATCCGCTTCGTTGATCAAGGCCGGGAGCAATTCCTGAATCAATGCCGCGCCGCGCGAAACCCGGCTGGCAAATTGATCAGGCGGCAACGCCAACAGCGCATCGAAATCAGTCAGCAAGATTCCCGGAATGCCGGCCGTGGCATTGCCAATGGTGCGATCGGTGATGAATTGCGCCGTGATCACGCGGCTGTTCTCCGTCGCGGAAACCGACCCGTTGCCATCGATATCGAGGAGGATTTGGGCGAGGCGCAGCGAGTGATCGGCTTCGAGATTTGAGGCAAGATTCGAGAGCGTTTGCGCATAGAACTGTTGGCCAGTGCTGAGAGTGCCGAGCGCGAAGTGTTTGAAGAAGGCGCCCAGGCCGACGATAGGCAATTCGATAATGCCTTTCGTGTCCACCGTGGCCGTGAGGGTGGCATTGGTCGGAAAGAGGAATCCAATCGGATTGTTCGGCGCGGGCAGGCTGGCGGCAAAATCAAATCGGGGCAGGAGCGGGTTGGAATAATCGAGCAACATGGCGGCATTACCCAATGGAAAACCCATGATACTGAGCGCGCCGTTGCCGAGAATTTTCAACCCGCTGTTCGGTCCAGTCAGTCCGATATTCGCGGCGAGCGTTAGTTCACCGGAAATCATTCCCTGCACATAAATGTTGGTGACTGTGGCCGTGGCCGTGAGGCTAAAGCTGTCGTTCCACGTTGGTACGCCGCGTTCGACGGAGCTTCTGACGCGCCGCTCAATTTCTGGGAGATCGATCGTGACCGGGCTGTAAAACACCGGATTGGTCAGGAGCTCTTTCGCATCGGCTATTGAAGGCACAGGTGTGCCGCCGAAGGTGAAGCCGGCATTCTTGAAGCCGAACACGAACCCGGTCGTCGGTTCCACCAGTCCACCGGCTGAAATTGTGGCGAGAATTGGGCCATACTGACTGAAGATGATGTCAATACCCCCGCCAATCCCGCTGTAAAAGAATTGGCCTCCTAACCGGAAATAAAACGCCTTTTGCGACTCCCCGTTCAACATGACATTGACCAGACCGAGCCCGAGCGAACCGCTCAATTTCACGCCGCCGAGGGTGACGTCGCGCACGCCGATGGCGAATCCATTGAGGTTTTCGATAGCGTTGGCGAGGTCGCCTTGGACGAGTTTTTCCACATTCACTTTCAAGCCCGAGAATTGGCCGAAAATGGGCCACGAGGTGTTCTCTTTAATACCGCCGGAGAAGATCAGCGAGAAGTTCGCAGGCTGGACCACCTCCCCATCTTGAATAGCATCCTCATTGAATTGCATGGTCACCGATTTCAATTCAACCGGCAGGAAGGAAGGGAGGCCGAATTTGGGGTTCGGACCCACTTGCAACTGCACGAAAAACCCGGGCAACGGTTGAAAACTCAAGTCGGCTCCGATGGCAAAATTCCCCACATACCCACCCCAGCCTTGCAACGGCCCGGCGCCCGGACCGAAAATAGCGCCGAGCGATCCATGGGTGACTGAGGCCGGGCTAAAGGATTGCTCCGGGTTCACCTCCTCGGGTGTGCCGCCAAAACTGATCAGCGGCTCGCGTTCCGTGGCGTTAAAATCGAGCGTGGTGTTTTTCGCCTGGAAAGTCAGGAACGGCCCAAAGGAGACCTGCAACAAACCGACCGAGAGTTTGTCCAGGTACCTCGGTTGATCCTCGGGCGGCGTAACCTCGAAGGTGAACAAATCATTTTGGCCCGCGCCAGCCCGGATGACCATGCCGAAATCGAGCGTCGCATCATCCACTTTGATCGCGCCGTTCTTCAGTTCGAATCCAAGGGAAAACTCTCCTGCAAACTTCAGTTGACGTTGCTCCGGCAGGAAATCCCCGGTCACATTCACCTGGCTCTCGCCCGTGACTTTTTCTAGACCCGATTCGATTTTGAGGAATCCTGAAAAATCCGGGTTGAATTTGCCCTCCTTATACCCCCCTAGCGTCAGGGTGGCGCCCAGCGTGAGCTTGCCAATCTTCAAATCACGGACACCGAGCTTGATCGGTCCAACGGTTTTAGGAACAACTTCGCCATCCTCGACCGTGACCGTGAACGAAATCTCATCGCCCGCCTTGGCGGCACTCTGTTCACCAACCTGAATGACAGGCGTGAACGGGAACGACTCAAATAACGTCGCGTCAAACTTGCCGCGCACGGTCAGATCGAACGCCTTCAGGTCGAATACTTCGCCCTCATCACGAAAGCCGTCCTTGTCCGTGTCCCCAGCAAATTTCACCTCCGCACCAGTGATATCCAATGGAAAGAATCGCGCCAGGCCCAGTCGTTTCAGCACCCCTTCAGGCACATCCACTCCAAATCCGGTCGCGAAGAACTCCCCCTGGTTCGTCACTGTTAATCCAAACAAATTTCCAGTTAGGCCGAGCCGAGGAATGGAGCCGAACAAGGTGCCCACGGAAAGCACGACGTCCGCGAACGGTGCAATCGTGACCTCTTTGCCACCCGCCCTGAGCAAATCTTTGAATTGCGCCTCCAATTGTTGCGCCTCGAGGGTGAAGCCCTGAAACGTGTTCTGTTCGAACTTCAACAGACCGGTGATTTCCCTGGCCGTAACACGAAAGGTAGTGCTGTTCGGCAGGAAGGCGATCACATCCGCTCCCAAGCCCACTTCGCCAGAGAATTTTTTCTGGCTCTTGTCATAAGTGAATTGGCGCAACTCGAGTGTGGTTCCGTCCACTCGGAGCACCGGTTCCAGAGGGAGTGGAATCAGAGGAATGGTTTCCGACTCAAAATGTATAAGGTGCGTCTCCCCATTTTCGGTG
This sequence comes from Verrucomicrobiota bacterium, assembly GCA_040754135.1. Classification (GTDB taxonomy): domain Bacteria; phylum Verrucomicrobiota; class Verrucomicrobiia; order Limisphaerales; family SIBE01; genus JBFMDG01. Next base: position 1,100 of record JBFMDG010000623.1, on the reverse strand, counting down.
CTGCCTTCAGGCGCAGCTTCCGAGGCTAATTGATCCTTCACCAGGTCCGTAATCGTGGCGAGCGCATCCTGGAAAAGAGAAATGACCGCTGCTCCCGTCAGCGGTTGGCCAGGCCCAGCCTGGGATTCCTGGAGGAAGCCCAGGATGGCATATTTGAGAAGGCGATAAGTCTTGACGAAGAAGGTCGAAATCGACTGTTGCGAAAGATCGCTGGCCAGCGGTTCCCGGCCCGAATTGGTCAGGATTGTTTTCAGGACCAGATCATTGCTGAGCAATTGAATGTGCAACGTTCCGCCGGTCGAATTGAAATCGGTCACGAGCTTGCTCTCAACCTTCGGATTCACTCCGTTGGCGGGCAGCGAATCGATTGCCGATCGTTTCAGAACGATCCCGTCGCCACTCGCCGGCGCATTCACGTCAGTAAACCAAATCTCGTCCTCGGCCGGAGTCCGCCCGAGCAAGGTGGAGATGGAGGGAATGACACCAGGAGGACCCGTTTGGGAAGTGACCCTCTCCGGCGTGGCGTTGGTATCGGCATAAAGCGCGGTGAAGGTGCCCAGCAGCTGGTTGACGAATCGGTTCGGATTGCGGTCAGCCACCGTTTCTCCCGGAGCGTAAAGCAAATCAAGCCCATCGTTCAAATCGAGCAGGAACGTATTCTTCTCGTCGGGATGGGAGTTGATATCGGTCAGATTCCCGGAGCCATCGTCCAGAAAAGCGAACGTGGGCAAGACATCACGCAGACTGCGCAGATACAGCCCGAGAAAACGTTGTGGGCTGGGCGTTCCGGAAATGGTGCCGTCCGTCGTTATGTCCGCCAGGCTGATATCACCCTGGGGCGTGGCAACCCTCCCACCGATGAGAATGCGGTGGTAGATCAGATTTAAGAACAATGAGAATGTCAGTGTGTCGAGGTTCGCGCCCCAATTATCCTGCAACAAATTCCAAACGCCGGTCAAACCGCGATTCGGCATGCCGATGGTGGTCAGGTTATTGATCTTCGGCAGACTCTTTCCATGGGCATCCGCCGCTCCATAAGCTTGGCTTTGCAAATAGGCCCGAACAATCAACCCCCCCACCTCATCCGCCACCACGTCGAC
>JBFMDG010000622.1:0-4739 GCA_040754135.1 Verrucomicrobiota bacterium | reverse complement strand
CCGGTGCGCGCGGGCGCTCCGCTCGTCCCTTCCGTTTCTCCCGCTTCCAACGGCGACGTCGCCGCGATCGATGAATTGCGTGAGCTCTATCAAAGCCTTTGCGCAGAAATGGCCAAAGTCATTATCGGCCAGGAAAAAGTCATCGAAGAATTGCTCATTTGCATTCTGGCCCGCGGCCACGCTCTGCTTATGGGCGTCCCCGGCCTCGCCAAAACCACCATCGTCAATTCTTTGGCGCAGGTGATGTCGCTCCAGTTCAACCGCATCCAATTTACCCCTGACCTCATGCCGTCGGATATCACCGGCACCGACATTTTGCAGGAGACCGACACGCCCGGCCGGCGCGCGTTTGTTTTCACCAAAGGTCCGGTGTTCGCCAACATCGTGCTCGCCGATGAAATCAATCGCACTCCGCCAAAGACGCAATCGGCGCTGCTCGAAGCGATGCAGGAACATCGCGTCACGGTGGCGGGTCGTTTCTTTGCGTTGCCCTCGCCATTCTTCGTTTTGGCGACACAAAATCCCATCGAGCAGGAAGGGACTTACGCATTGCCGGAAGCGCAGCTCGACCGCTTCATGTTTTTTATTCAGGTCGATTACCCGAGCGCGCAGGAGGAAGGCCGGATCGCGCGCGAGACCACCGGCGCTCCGCCGGCACCCTTGAGCAAACTGATCACGGGCGATCAGGTGATCGAATTTCAGGAAATCGTCCAGCGCGTGCCGGTGCCTGACCACATTTACGATGCGGCCGTCGCACTCGTGCGGCGTTCGCGTCCGCGCACCGAGGAAGCCCCCGATTGGATTCGCAAATGGGTGACGTGGGGGGCGGGGCCGCGAGCGGTGCAATACCTGATTCGCGGCGCCAAAGCGCGCGCGGTGCTGCGGGGAAGTTATCTGGTGCGAATGGAAGATCTCGAAGCCGTCGCGCATCCGGTGCTCACGCATCGCATCCTGACCAACTTCCAGGCGCAGGCCGAAGGCATCAACAGCGGGGCCATCATCGACCGGTTGCTCGAGGAATTCCGCACCGAAACGCGCCGTGGCTGAAGGTCCGCAAACGAAATGGCTCGACGCGCAAGTGCTCGCGCGGCTCATGGCGCAACCGCTCCTGGCGCGGTTTCCCATGGAAGGAAATGTCTCCGGCCAGCACAAAAGCCCCCATCGCGGTTCGAGTGTCGAATTCGCTGAATACCGCAATTACGTTCCGGGCGATGACATCCGCCGTTTGGATTGGCGCGTATTTGCGCGCACCGATCGGTTTTACCTGAAGGAGTTCGAAGCGGAAACGAACCTGCGTTGCTATTGCGTGCTCGATTGCAGCGCCTCGATGGCCTTCAGTGGAAATGGACCGTCCAAATTTGATTACGCCCGGCGTCTCATCGCCACTCTCAGCTATTTGCTGGTGCATCAGGGCGACGCCGCCGGGTTGATTTGCGTTTCCGAAAAAACCGTTTCCGATGTTCCGCCCCGCCGCAATCCGGCCCATCTGCAGCTCATCTGTGAAACATTGGATCAGGCGCATCCGCGCGGAAAAACTGGCCTCCCGCAAGTGCTGCATGAACTGGCCGAAAAAACCCGCCGCCGCGCGCTCGTCCTAGTCTTCTCCGATTTCTTTTGCGACACGGACGAACTGACGGGGGCGTTTCAACATTTGCGTTTCGAGAAGCACGATCTCGGGATTTTCCATCTGCTCGATCGCATGGAACTCGATTTCCAGTTTGACCGGCCCGTCCGTTTCGTGGACCTGGAAAGTTCGTTCGGACTGGTCACCGAACCCAATTTGATTCGCGAGGAATACCTGCATCATTTCAACGTGTTCCTGGAGCGGCTTCGCGGTGCGTGCCACGAGTTCAAAGCCGATTACCGGCAGGTCACGACCGAGCGCGATTACGAGAAAGTGCTTTCGGATTTCTTAGTCGAACGCGCCCGCACGGTGGCCATGGCCGCGGTTTGAAGGAAGGTTCAATGCGCCGCCAAAGCATTTTCATGCGAAACCATCGGTGTTCAAGAGCGGAGCAGTCACGCACTCGGAGGGCGATCGGCCCCATCCTTTTTCACTCACGCCAATGACATTCCTGCAACCTCTGGTGCTTTGGGGTTTGCCGCTGGTGCTGGTGCCGATACTGATTCATTTGATCAATCGAATGCGCTATCGCTCGCAGCCCTGGGCGGCCATGCAATTTCTGCTCATGGCCAATCGGAGTTCGGTCAGTCAGGCGAAGCTGCGGCAATTCTTGATTCTCGCCATGCGCGTCCTGGCGGTGCTGGCACTGGTCATTTTCCTGAGCCGCCCGCTGGCCGGAGGCTGGCTCGGCTGGGCGTTGTCGCCGGCGCCCGATGCCGTTTTGATTTTGCTGGATCGATCCGCCAGCATGGAGACGGCCTTGGACGGTTCCAATCAAACCCGGCGCGAACAAGCCATTCAACTGATTGCCGAAGCGGCCAAACCATTTCAGGAAAGCAGTCATCTGGTGTTGATCGAAAGCGCGCTGCGCCAGCCGCAGGAAATTGCGCGCGCGGAAAATCTCTCCGGCCTGTCATTAGCCGGGCCCACCGACACCGCTGCCGATATCCCGGCATTGCTGCAATCCGCGTTCAACTGGCTGGTCGAGAATCGCGCCGGCACCGTGGAAATCTGGATTGCCTCCGATTTGCAACGGAGCAACTGGCAGCCGGACGATTCCCGCTGGGCCACGCTCGTCAGCCAATTTCACGCCTTACCGCAACGGGTGCAGTTTCGGTTGCTGGCGCTAAACCAATTGCCGGCCGGCAACACCAGAATCTCGCTCGAAGAATTGCTCCGCCGTTCCCGGTCGGGTGAAAGCCAGCTCCATTTCACGCTCGATTTGGAACGGTCGATGGTCGCGAGCAACAGCTTGCCGGTCCTTTTGAATCTCGATGGCGCGCGTTCGCAGCTCGACGTGCCTATGGACGGTCAGGCCATGCGCTTTCGGCATCGAATCAATCTCGGCCCCAGGACCGGCAGCGGCTGGGGCAGCTTTGAAATTCCGGCGGATGCCAACCGCCGGGATAACACCGCTTATTTCGTTTATGGCGGCGAAACTCCGCTGCGCGCCGGCATCGTGAGCGAACCTTCCGCAACCGCGCGTCTGTTCCAATTTGCCGCCGCGGCCACCACTGCCAATGGAATTGCTCCCGCCGAGATCAGCGTGCCGGCCGAAGTCGCCACCGCAGATTGGAAAGGGCACACCTTGCTGGTCTGGAACGCGCCGCTTCCCGCTCCCGATGCCGCCGACAAACTGCGGCGATTTGCCGAAGAGGGAGGCGCCATCATTTTTTTTCCGACAGGCCAACCCGATGCCCAGCGCTTTCTAGGGATGGGATGGGGCGAAGTGCAAAATGCCGAAACCGACAAGCCTTTTCGCATCGTGCGTTGGGACGAAGAACAAGGGCCGCTCGCGCGGACGGATGAAGGATTCAGTTTGCCGCTCGCCGCGACAGGGTTCTCGCGCCGGCAGGCCTTGACCGGACACAAATCGGTTCTGGCCGCTTTCGATGATGGCGCGCCATTTCTTGTCCGGCAAACGATCGGCCGCGGAGAAATTTATTTCTGCACCTCGTTGCCGGAGGATCAGTGGTCCACCCTTGCCGAAGGGCCCGTGCTTGTTCCGATGCTGCAGCGCCTGATGCAAAATGGCAGCCGGCGTTTGCAGCAGGTGGCTTCCATTGCCACGGGCGAGCTGACGGTGATCGATCAAACGCGCCGCTGGGAATCGATCGAAGAGGCGGGAGCAAAAGACCTCCGGATTCATGCGGGTGTTTATCGCGCGGGTGAGCGCCTTATGGCGGTGAATCGGCCGGCCAGCGAGGACGATCCGGAAATGCTCGAACTCGAGCGGACGCAATCGCTCTTTGGCGGTTTGCCGCTGCAGATGTTCGCCCAACAACGGCAGCGGGCCGAAGGTTTGCAGGGCGAGATCTGGCGGCTCTTTCTGATTGGCATGCTCCTGTTTCTGATCGTGGAAAGTTTGTTGATTCTCCCGACGCAAGTGCGGGCGGAACCCGCTCCCAAGTGGGGCGTGCCCCGATCAACGGCGGCTCCGGAACGAATGGCGGTGAAAACATGAATCACTGGTCGTTTGGCGTTTCTGCTTCCGTGCTGCTGGTCGCGCTGGCTTTGTGGATCGGCGCCGGCTGGCTCTGTTGGGCGAACTGGCAGCGCAACGGACGCCGCCGTGTGGTGGCCTGGCTGGAAGGACTGCGCTTTTTGTTGATCACATTGCTCGCATTCACCTTGCTCCGTCCGGAATGGGTCAGCCAGATTCACCGCACCGATCGGCCGGAGGTCGCGATTCTTTTGGACGGATCAGCGAGCATGAACACCCGCGATCTGATCGTCTCGAATAAAGTCGTCACGCGCGCCACGTGGATCGAACAACAGCGCACGAACGGTTTCTGGAATCCACTCGAAAAATCCGCGCGCGTGGCGGTGGAAGATTTTGCCACGCCGGCAACGCGCACCAATGCAATCGCCCCATCAGCAGCATCGAACACCGATCCCGAAGAGGGAACAGATCTGAATCACGCGCTCGAAAGCGTGTTGCAACGCCAGAGAAATTTGCAGGCGCTCCTGCTCCTTTCCGATGGCGACTGGAATTTAGGGAAATCGCCGCTGAGCGCGGCGACGCGTTTCCGGGATCAAGGTGTGCCCATTTTTTCTGTGACGGTTGGGAGGGAAATGCCGCTGCCCGATTTGTCCCTGGAACCGGTCACTCCGC
>JBFMDG010000621.1:0-4747 GCA_040754135.1 Verrucomicrobiota bacterium | reverse complement strand
CCCAGGCGACAATGATCCAAACGACCAAAGGCCCAGAGGTATGATGCGGTTCACCGCGAAAAAAGAAACTCACGATGGCCCCGGTGACAACCGCCAGCATCAGGAGCCCTCCCCAAAATCTGAGACGCGGGATGAGAATCAACACCCCGGCAATGACCTCGACCAATCCCACGGCGTACATGAGCCACAGCGGATAACCAAAGTGCTGAAACATCTCGCGTTGGAATCCGGCGCCGAGAAGTTTGGTGGCCCCGGCGAACCCGATGAAAAGCAAGCTGAGCAGCAGGCAAGTCACGAACAGAACTAGTTCCAGCCAATGCACTCTGTGGTTGTCAGCGCGCATACGGAAGAAACATAGCATCAGTTCTTGATTTCGCTGCTCCTCGCGACGCCTGAGCCCTTGGGGCGCCGGCGAATCGCAATTGGGGCCTGCGCAACACGGGCCGGAGCTTAAGTCGCTCGATTTCACACTTGATTGGTGCACGGCCAAAATCGTCGTTGCATTTGGCTCGAATTCGTGCAACTTCTACGCACTCGGTTCGGGGCGTAGCGTAGCCTGGCTAGCGCGCGTGTTTCGGGTACACGAGGTCGTGAGTTCGAATCTCACCGCCCCGACCATCTTTTTCGCACTCCCAACGGGATTCCGTCCTCCAGCCCAGGGTTGCCGAGCCTGCGAGGCTACCCCGGGTCACCGGTGTTTTGAGATTTCCCAACCCCAACGGGGTTGCGTCCTCCGCGCGTATGCGTTCCGCCACAACCCCGTCGGGGTTGGAAATCATTTCGTAATTCACACCCAAAGTAGTTCATTCCTCGCAACCCTGGGCTGAAGGACATTTCCCCGTTGGGGTAAATCCAATTTCACGTCGCGTCGCCGTCACCGCGCGACGCCGCTTCGTGGCGCGCCTTGACGCGCTGGCGGCGAAGCAAACCGAGCCCCGACCATTTCTCTCCTTTAAGCGGAATTTGCTTGTTGGACTGCGCGGTAGATGCGCAGTTGATCATAAGAATACTTTCCGCCCAGCGCTTCCATAACGCCGGTGAGGTTGCCAAAACCAAATCGTTGAAAAGCACGGCCCATCTCCGTGGCCGCAGCGTTGTCGATGAACCGGTTCAAGTCCACTTTTTTGCCGGATCGGATCGCTTCATCCAGATGGCTGTAAATCGTGCTTTCCTTCAACCCGCGGAGTGCCGCGATTTCCGCAACCGTGCGCCCTTGATCAAAGAAATGAAACGTTTCGGCTGCGCTCGAACTCAAAGGCACCGCGCTGGAAGTCGGCCGGAAGGAATCTTCCGCAAACATTTGCCTCGGGTTTGAGGCCAGGTGCGACGCGATCTCGGAAAGAAACATTTTTCCGAATTCGTGAAGTTTCTTTTCCCCCACGCCACTGATTCTCGAAAACTCGGCTTCGGTTTGCGGGTAATGCCTGGCCATCTGCCGCAAGGCCACATCGGAGAAAACAATATAAGGCGGCAATGACCGCTCCTCGGCGAGCTGTTTGCGCAATTGCCGGAGTTTTTCGAAGAGCGCTTCGTCGCATCCAATTTCGCCGATGCGGTGTTTCTCTTCCGGCGCGGTGACCGGACGGGTCAGCTTCACTTTTTGCCGTTGTTTCAGGACGGCGCGGCCTTTGTCCGTCAGCTCCAAAGCGTTCATTTTTATCGGGTCCTGGCGCAACAACTCGAGCCGGATAAGTTCGCGCCCGATGGCCGCCCAGGCGGCGCGGCTGTGCTCCTGGCCGATGCCATATGTGGAAAGCGTGTGATGGTTCCATTTGCGGATCTTTTCCGTATCGGCCCCGGTCAAGACCTCCACCACATGCTGAATTCCCATGCCGAAGCCGCTCTTCTCCCGGATCCGATACACGCACGAAAGAAACTTTTGCGCGGCAACGGTTCCGTCCCAGGTGTCGCGCGGCACAAGGCAATTGTCACAGGCGCCACAGTTTTCCTGTTCATAGGTTTCCCCGAAATATTTCAGGAGCTCGGCGCGGCGGCAGTTGGAACCTTCGGCATAATGAACCATTTGTTCGAGCTGCGCGCGGGCGATCTCCCGCTCTTTTGGATCCGGCTTTTTATCAATAAACCGCCCGTACTTGATGCGGTCGCCGGGGCTGAAGAGCAGCACGCAATCGCTGGGGAGCCCGTCGCGACCGGCGCGTCCGGTTTCCTGGTAATAGCTTTCGATATTTTTCGGGAGGTCATAATGGAGCACGAAACGGACATTCGGTTTGTTGATGCCCATTCCAAAGGCAATCGTGGCGCAAACGACCTGGGCCTGGTCGCGAATGAATGCTTCCTGATTGCGGATGCGATCGGCGTTTTCCATTCCGGCATGATAAGCCAGCGCTGCGACGCCATCGCTGCTCAGTTTGCGGGCCAGTTCCTCGGCTGTCTTGCGGGCCTGGCAATAGACGATGCCGCTATCGTTGGGACGACTGCGGATCAAATTGAGGACTTGTGCGTAAGCGCCGGACTTGGCTTGAACGCGATAAGTGAGATTGGGCCGATTGAAACTCGCCACGTAAATGGACGGCGCCTGCAAATGGAGTTGCTCGACGATATCGCGGCGGACCCGATCAGTTGCAGTGGCGGTCAGCGCCATCATCGGCACGTTGGGAAACATGCCGCGCAATGTCGCGAGCTGCCGGTATTCGGGACGGAAATCGTGCCCCCACTCGCTGATGCAATGGGCTTCGTCGATGGCGAAAAGCGCGACGTTCCATCGCTTCAGATCCTCCACAAATCCCGAGAGCACGAGGCGTTCGGGCGCGACGTAGAGCAGTCGATATTCGTTCTGATGCAACCCGCGCAAACGCGGGCGCGATTCACCGGCATTCAACGAGGAATTGAGGAATGTGGCTGGAACGCCCGCGGACTGCAGCGCGTCCACCTGATCTTTCATGAGCGCGATCAAGGGCGAGACCACCACTGTCAAACCAGGTCGCAGGAGGGCGGGCAATTGAAAGCAGAGCGACTTGCCACCGCCGGTGGGAAGCAGGGCAAACACGTCCTTGCCAGCGAGCGTGTCGCGCATGATTTCCTCCTGCAATGGTTTGAAAGATGAAAAACCGAAGTACTGTTTCAACGCCGTCCTGATCTGGGTGATCTCGCCTCGCATTCCGCTGTTTTACCGTGCTGTTCCGGTTTGGAAACAAAAAATTTTGCGTTGCCGCGATGGGGTCGCGATCGGTCGCGCTGGCTGGCTTCTAAAGTTTGCTCCATTCCGTTTTAGAGACGGAGCAACGACCAGCAGAACGGCGATGGAAAAGAGTTAAAAGATTTTCTGGGCACCCGTGGCATGGGGAGTTTGAGATTGATTCCCCTGCCTTTTACGTTGCAACTTCATTGTCGCGTGCCAATTTGAGCCGTTTCACAATGAAAGTCGTCATTTTGTGCGGGGGATTGGGAACCCGCTTGCGGGAAGAAACCGAGTATCGTCCGAAGCCGATGGTTCCGATCGGTGGCCGGCCGATTCTTTGGCACATCATGAAGATCTACGCGCATTACGGACACAAAGATTTCATTTTGTGCCTGGGTTACAAAGGCGAAGTGATCAAGGATTATTTTCGCAATTATCACTGGAATACCAGTGATGTGACGCTGCGCCTGGGACGGACCCCGGAAATTACCTATCACGGGCAGCACGATGAAGAGGATTGGTGCGTCACACTGATCGATACCGGCCAGGAAACACAGACCGGCGGGCGTCTGCGCCGGGCCATGCGATTCGTGCCGGACGAGACGTTTCTTTTTACCTATGGCGACGGTTTGAGCAATCACGACATCAACGCGTCGATCGATTTCCATCACAAGCATGGCGCGCTGGCGACGGTCACCGCCGTCAAACCGTCGGGCCGTTTCGGAGAATTGGCGATGGATGGGCAGACGATTACGGCATTCAAAGAGAAACCGGACCGGGAGAATGCATTTGTGAGCGGCGGCTTTTTTGTCTTTAACCGGGCCATTGAAAAGTATCTGGATGGCGATGCGTGTGTCCTGGAGAAGCGTCCGATGGAACGGCTGACGACGGAAGGGCAGCTGAAAGCCTTTTGTCATGCGGGCTTCTGGCAATGCATGGACACTTATCGCGAACAGGAGCTGTTGAACAAGATCTGGACCTCCGGGCAAGCGCCTTGGAAGGTGTGGTGAGGTGAGACAATGTTCGCGAATTTCTATTCGGGAAAACGCGTATTCGTCACCGGCCACACAGGGTTCAAGGGAAGCTGGCTTTCCCTCTGGTTGAAGAATCTCGGTGCAACAGTTTTTGGATTCAGCCTCGCGCCCACGACCGACCCGAATCTGTATCAAGTCATTCGACCTTTCGCAGTCGCGAAAGAGGTAATCGAGGATATCCGTGACCTGACACGGCTGAAATCAAGTATCGAGCAATTTGAGCCCGAGATCATATTCCATTTAGCTGCCCAGCCACTGGTGCGGCAATCTTATCGTGAGCCGTTGGCAACATTTCAAACAAACGCTCTCGGCACCGCTAATCTCCTGGAGGCAATTAGACAACTGGAACTCCCTTGCCCAGTTGTGGTGGTAACAACAGACAAGTGTTACGAGAACCATGCTTGGTCTTTCGCTTATCGTGAGTGCGACGCGCTTGGGGGGCACGACATCTATTCGATCAGCAAGGCCTCGGCTGAATTAGTCGTTCAAGGTTGGCGCCGCTCATTTTTTTCAGTGAATTCACAGTTGGGAAACCTGGCTTCTGCCCGGGCTGGCAACGTCATTGGGGGCGGCG
>JBFMDG010000620.1:0-4760 GCA_040754135.1 Verrucomicrobiota bacterium | reverse complement strand
GAATTTTTTATTGTCCAGCGCGAGCGCGATCAGCTCTTGCGGGAGAAGATGTCCGTTTTGCATAACATGATGATCACCGATCGCGTGGTCAGCCTGGGCGTTTTGGCCTCCGGTCTCGGGCATCATATTCGAAATTCACTGGTGGCGGTGCGAACGTTTCTCGATCTCGCCCCGGCAAAACTGAAAGAGGAAAACGTGGATCTCGAAGAGTTGCGAAATCCCAATTTCTGGCAGGATTTTTATCATCACGTCCAGGCGCAGGTGGCGCGCATCACCGACATGCTTTCCGATCTCGGCGCGGCCACGGAACGAGCTTCCACCCCTTTTCAGGACCAGCTCCAGATCGAGACGGTGATGAACCAGGCGCTCGAACCGTTGCGCGGCCGGTTTGCCGAAAAGCAAATCACCGTCGAAACACGCGTGCCGGCCAATTTGCCGTGCTTGATCGTGGATGGACAGAAGTTCAGCCGATTGTTTGAAATGCTTTTCGAGGATGAGCTTGAGAATCTGCCGGCGGGCTCAAAGGTTTCGCTGGATTGCCGTCTGGTCTCCTCGGAAAAGCAGCCCGATGCACAGATCGAATTGACGCTGCGCGATAATGGTCCGGGCTTACCCGAGGAGGCGTTGCGCTCCGTGTTCGATCCGTTTTTTCTTCGCCATAATAATCCGCAGGAATTTGGTCTGCGATTGATGACCTGCTTTTTCATCGTCTATCACCATGGCGGCCGCATCGCGGTGCAAAGTCAACCGGGAGATGGGCTCACTTTTGTCATTACGTTGCCCCTGCAACCGCCACCGGCCAGCCCGCGCGAAGAGGACGCGCGATTTGTGACCAACGTTTTGCTGAACGAAACGCTCTGGGAAAAACTGCTCGCTGGTCCCTGAAGCGCGCCTGAGAATCGCTGGCATTATCTCCTCCAATTCTTGAAGGCCGGAGTCTTCAAAGCGCGACGAAGGCGGAACATCGCTTGCAAAACCGTTTTGGCTCTCTACAATGCCTGCCGGCTTGAATAGCACTGCCTAGCGTCACCATGAAACCCATTTCCACACCGCTCAGAGGGAGTGATTTCTGATGGCTGCCCTGAGTTCACCGGCTCTCCCCGTCGATCCACCCAAGCCCGTTCCTTCGACTCAACGCCGCACGCTGCTGATTGTTGATGATGAAGAAGGCCCGCGGCAGGCGTTGCGCATTGTCTTTCAAGAGGATTACCACATTCTCCTCGCTGAAAATGGTCCACGCGCGCTGGCGCTGGCTCACGAGCATGAAATCGATGTCGTCGTCCTCGACATTCGCATGGCTGGCATGTCTGGAATCGAAGTGTTGCATCACCTCAAGAAACACGATCCCTCGATCGAAGTCGTCATGCTGACGGCTTTTGAAACTCTGGAAACCGCGCGCCAGGCGCTGCGTCTCGGGGCCTGCGATTACCTGACCAAACCGTTCGATATCGAAGTCATGCGTGCCGCCGTGCAAACGGCCATGGAACGCCGCCAGATCTCGCTCCAGATCCGCCAATACAACCACCGCCTCCAGGAACTTCAGCAGGAAATCAACAACCACCGACTCCGGGAAGAAATCGCCCGCACTCGCGGAGAGATCTACGCCAGCATCATCCATGATATCAACGGCCCGCTCACGGTGATTTCCGGCTTCATCGATGTCATCAATCAGCGCATCGGCAATGCGCCTTTGCTCGAAGGCGAGAATCTCGAAATCATCAAAGACCGTTTGCGCCGGATTTCACGGCAAGTGGCTAATTGCGTCGAAATCTCGCGCCGCTACCTGAGCTTTTTGCAGGGCCGCTCCTCCGAGCAATCGCCCGTGAGTGTGAATCAAATCCTTCGCGACCTTGAAGAGTTGCTCAAAATCCATCCGACCCTGCAAACGAACAAGCTCGTCATCCGGCCGCTCTCGGCGGATGCTTCGGCAAATATCAATGGCACCGATCTGATTCAGGTTTTGCTCAACCTCACCATCAACGCCTTGCAAAGCACGCCTCAGTCGCATCGTGTCGAGATTTCAGGTCAACGGTTGAATGAGCCAATTCCCTGGGCCCATAACAAGCGGACGGCGCAGGAATTATGGATCCCTGTGTCGGGTTTCCAAAATCATCCGCCTTTTGTGGGGCTGGCGATCGAGGATAATGGCCCGGGAATTCCCCCGGAATTGGTGGGGCGGATTTTTGAACCTTACTTCACCACCAAACCGACAGGGCAGGGGACAGGCCTCGGGCTGGTCATTGTCAAGAGGCTGGTCGAGCAGGCGGGCGGCGCCATTCATCTCCAAACCAAAATGGGAGAGGGAACGCGCTTTACAGTTTATCTCCCGATCCGGACTGCGCCGCCATCCACCTCGGGTCCGCACAAGACCGCTGGGAGCTGAAACAAGGCGCCTGGCCGGTTCCCATTTCCCTTCGCACGATTCCGCATTTCAGCCTCGCCGCTGTGACCATGTTTTCAGGGCGCATTGGTTTGGGAAGATTCGAGGAGGTCAGCCGCTTGAATCCGGCGGACATCAACTGCGGTCGGCACAATTTCCACCACCGCCACGCCATTCGGACGGAAAACTTTCACTGGCACGATGGCGTTGTCCTGGCGCAATCCTGTCAGATTAACAAAGGCCTCGATATCATTGGCCGTCAGTAATTGCAGATTCACCACCGGTGAGGAGGCGCGCACGGTCACATTTACTTCCTGCGGCAGAATTTTGAACAATCTCCCATCGGCCGCGCTGGTGATGACGGTAATCGGCAAGCCATAAAACGTGCGCGTCTCCGCGCTGCGCGGATATTGAATCCCCGCCAGATCATTCGTCATGGCGAGGTTGATCATGAACCAGACCACTGTCGCCAGAACAAGTGAGATCAGTTTCACTCGGAAATTACTCAGGAACAGTTCGCGCAGGGCCATGGGTTGATTTGGGAGAATTCGCTTTCGGAACGACGGCTGGTGTCGGACTAAAACGCTCATCACGCCAGGACCGCATCCGTTCCACCAGCCGGCGGGACCGCGCCCGCTTCACCAGTACCGAACTCAAAAAGTCACGCAATTGCTCGACGCTGATGCCGCGCACCAGTTCGCCGCGATAGGCGTAGGAAATTGCGCCTGTTTCCTCCGAAACCACCACCACCACGGCATCGGTTTCTTCGCTCAAACCAATGGCGGCGCGATGGCGGGTGCCGAGGGACTTGTTCAGATCCTGCCGTTGCGTCAGTGGAAAAATGCAGGCGGCAAAGGCAATCCGGTCTCCGCGGAGAATCACGCCGCCATCATGAATGGCGTTGTTAGGAAAGAAAATGCACTCGAGCATCTCGGGCGTCGCCTCGCAATCGACCACAATGCCCGACTCGACCGCTTCCTGGAGTTGAATCGATTGCTCGATGGCCAGGAGCGCGCCAATCCGAACATCGGAAAGGCGCTCGACGGTTTGCACAATGACTTCGATGTTCTCGCGCTGTTCGTGGGCGGTGGCAAATAGCGGAAGATTTCCCAACTCGGCAAGCATGCGTCGAAACTCCGGTTGAAAGATGACGAGGACGGCCACAGCCAGCCAGGCGACGAAGCTTTGGAGCAGGAAACGAAGCACCTTGAGCTCGAGGAGTGTGGCGCCGAAGGTGAGCGCCAGAATCACGAGAAAGCCGATCACCACCGGCCATGCGCGGGTACGCCAGACGAAATTGAAGGCGTAATAAATCGCGACCGTGAGGATCGTGATCTCGATCATTGGCCTCCAGATCGACTGGAGAATTGTCCACAAATTGTTCATGCAATGCGATGGGCCAGGATGGCTTCCAACATGCGCACGGCTTGCCAGGTTTCTTTGACGTCATGCGTGCGGAAGATTTCCACACCGGACATCAATCCCCAGCAGGCACACGCCAGACCGGCCGGCAGGCGCTCTCCAACTTCGGCCTTCAGTAATTTACCGATAAATGATTTGCGCGAAACTCCCAGGAGCAGCGGGCGCTGGAAATTTTTATATCGCGACAGGCCTCCGAGCAACTGCAAATTGTGTTCGAGCTTCTTTCCAAAGCCAATTCCCACGTCTAACACAACCTGTTCGCGTCCCACTCCCTCCGCCGCCAGCCGGTTTAACCGATCTGAAAAAAATTGCTCCACTTCGCTCCTCACGTCCGCATACGCGGGATCTTTCTGCATGGTCTGCGGCGTTCCTTTCATGTGCATGACGATGTATCCGGCGCCCGATTCCGCCACCACCCGCCACATTTCAGGATCAGCCCGGTTGGCGGCAATGTCATTCACCACGCTGGCGCCAGCTTTCAATGCCTCCCGCGCTACGGACGGCTTTTGCGTATCGATGGAAATGGGGACGGCCACCAGCGCGCTCAAACGTTCGATGACCGGCAGCACACGCCGTAACTCCTCGATTTCCGGGACCGGCTCCGCCCCGGGACGCGTCGATTCGCCACCCACATCCAGCCAATCGGCCCCTTCACTCACCAGCCGCAGACCGTGCTCTACCGCCGCTTCGGCAGTGAAAAAACTTCCACCGTCCGAAAAGGAATCCGGAGTCACATTCACCACGCCCATGATCAATGCCGGGCGTGGAAACTCCCATTCAAACTGGCGCGCACGCAGTTGCATGACAGGTGCTCTCAAGGTCTGAACTCCCCCGCCTAAAGTCAATCCCGCTCCGCTGCGGCCACAAACAATGCATCCACAAGTTGCCCCTGGCCTTCCGTTGCGCCAGGAGCGCGGCTCTGTCATCTGCGCCTAAATAGCCGTCTCGCCGGCGTTCC
>JBFMDG010000619.1:0-4760 GCA_040754135.1 Verrucomicrobiota bacterium | reverse complement strand
TTATCCTGCGGAAAATGGCAGATGAACCGGCGGTCCGGATTCAGATCGAGTCGCGAGTGGACGCCGCGATTGAATTCTGCATGATCACCCAATTGTTCCCAGGCCACGGCCCCCATGCGTGTCATGATGCGCATGTTCAGCACCACGTAAATCGAGTCGGTGAGTTCCACGCCAACCTTGGTCAATGGCGATCCGGGAGGTCCCATCAAATACGGCACGACGTAAAGTGTCCGGCCTTTCATGGCGCCGCGGAGCAGTCCGTAAAGCTTCGAGTACATTTCCCGCGGAGGCGCCCAATTGTTTGTCGGCCCGGCTTCATCCGGTCCCTCGCTGCAGATGTAAGTGCATTGTTCGACGCGGGCGACGTCATTGGGATGTGATCGGTGCAAGTAACAGCCCGGCAGCTTTTCCTGGTTGAGTTGAGTGAGGATTCCGTTTTCGAGCGCTTTTTGAATCAATGCCTGTTGTTCAGTCGTCGAGCCATTGCACCAAAAGACTTTGTCCGGCTGACAGAGTTTGGCCATCTCAGCGACCCAGGCCAGGACAGTGGCGTTGGAAGTGTTTCGTTCCCCAAGATTCAGTGCCATATGTAAATGTTTCGCTGCCGTTGAAGTGCCGACGCCTGCACGAAAGCGGAAAGCAGACGCAAGGAAACCTACCTACAGCTGGTTCAACGAGCAAGAGGCCGCGTGAGTTTATGCTTCGCGAGTTTATGAGTTTACGAGCTTGCGAGCTACGGCACGTACACGAATTCGTTCAAGCTGAGGAGGACCTGGCAAAAATCGGCCAGCGCAAGCTCATTGGCATTGGCTTTTCCGCCGGCAGCGTAAGCGGCTCGTTGCGCTTCGAAAAATTGCGCCGATTCCTTGAGTTCGACTTTGGTCGCGGGCCGGGCCAGCGCAATTTCATAGGCATAAGTGACCGATTCGGACACCGATTTATCGAGGAGGGGCAACAGACGTTGAGCGAAGTTCAAAGCGGCTTTGCGAACCGATTCGTTGTTCATGAAATGTAGCGCCTGCGGAGCAATCGTCGTGGCCGGCCTCGATCCCACACTGACCAGAGGTTCGGGCGCGTCGAAAAGCTGCATCATGGGAATGAGCTGGCTGCGTTTGACCATGAAATAAATGCTGCGCCGATGATGATTCGGATCGAGTGTGCCAGGGCCGAACATTCGTCGATCGAGAGTGCCGGAGACGGCCAGCAGCGCGTCGCGGATGACTTCGGCTTCAAGCCGCTGCGGTTCACGCCGTGCGAACCATTGATTGGCTGGATCACGTTTGACCTTATCGGGAACGATCGTGCTGTCCTGGAGATAAACCGAACTGTTCAGGATGAGGCGATGCATTGGTTTCAATTTCCAATCATTGCGGATCAATTCGGATGCGAGCCAATCAAGTAATTCGGGATGCGTCGGGCGCTGGCCTTGAGTGCCAAAATCGTTGGGAGTGGGCACCAAACCCTGCCCGAA
Source organism: Verrucomicrobiota bacterium (assembly GCA_040754135.1). Taxonomy (GTDB): domain Bacteria; phylum Verrucomicrobiota; class Verrucomicrobiia; order Limisphaerales; family SIBE01; genus JBFMDG01. The sequence continues at coordinate 3,289 of JBFMDG010000619.1, read as the reverse complement.
ATGATGTTGCCAAAGGCGATTGACAATGACCCGCGCCAGCAGATGCCCCGCGCCATATTCGGTATCGGTGATCCATTCAGCGAGTGCCGCGCGACGATAAGAAGTGCGCCAGCCTTGAGGCGGTTCGCGCAGCCAGCGTTTTTCCTTTTCGGGCGACCGCATCAACACCTGGAGAAAACCCTGCGTGGCGACTCCTTTTTTCTGATCGGTATTTCCGCGGTTAAGAAAATGGGTTTCGTTAAAGAAATCGGCGCCTTGAGTGTGATGCCGCATCGGCTTGAGTCCTTCGCTGCAAATCATGACTTTCGTCAGTTTCGGCTTGGGTTCGGATTGCAGGTGCGAGGTCACGCTTTCATGGCGTGCGCGCCAGCCGGCATCGAGAGGTTTGTACCAATTCAGCACCAACTGCTGATGAGCGGGTGGCAATGCTCGGTAATCTCCTGGCGTCCGGACGAGCGCAAAAATTTCCGAGGCATTTTGCGGCTGCGCTGGTTCTTCCAGCGGCGGCGGTTCCGCCCCCATGAAAATAGCCAGGCGCATTCGGCCGATGCTGTGCCGGTTGTTGACCGAGAAATCCAGTTTGAAAGTCATTTCCGTGCCACCCTCGAAACCGGCCGGCTCGCCGAATTCAAAGATCGCGGCATGATTCTTCCCAAATTGAGGATCAACCGCCCAACCCGTTTTCTTGTCCGCATCGAGCGCCGATTTGACCGCGAGATTGTTTGTGTTCTGCTCGAAAGTGGCGCGGGCGGTCACCAGCTTGATTTCATTCGATTGGCCTTTTGCGCTGATTGGCTGCACGACCAATTGCAAACTGCCGAGCGCGAAATTTCCGTTTTCGGCGCGGCCTGGCCCCTTCTTTGGCAAGAAATCGTCCGCCAAGGCTTCGAGCCGCAGGGCTTTGATATTTCTTTGGAATGTTCGCGCGGTGAACGTCACCGTTTCGAAATCCGGATTGGGGCCAGTCGCGAGCGACGAGCCGTCCGCCATGCGCTTGAATATTGTGCCGCCGCTGGATTGGATGCTGGACGGATCGAGCGCGATCCAACCTTGGGGCGGAGGTGTGTTGGAGGCGGTAGCGAGCCATTGCTCGAAGCGGATAGGCAATTCTTTCGATTCATACTCGGCGAGTGCCGCGGCTCGTGGCGCATGCTCCGCGTCGAAGCGCGCTTTGGCTTCACGATAGATCTTTGGATCCAAATCCAAATCGATTTCCGTCCGAACGGTCGTCGTGAATGTCGCCACAAGCCGATAGTAATCCTGCGTGGGAATCGGATCGAATTTGTGATCGTGGCACCGCGCGCAACCGACGGTCAACCCGAGCATCGCGGTTCCCATGGTGGCGGCCATGTCATCGAGCGCGTCGTAGCGCGTCCGTTCCACTTCATTGGCGGTGATCTGTGTTGGAAAAACGCCCGCGCCCAAAAATCCTGTGGCCATGAGCGCGAGCGGATTGTCCGGCTCCAGTTCGTCTCCGGCGAGCTGCCACTGCACGAACGTGTCGTAGGGCAGGTCGAGGTTGAATGCGCGAATGACGAAATCACGGAAGTGATAAGCATGCGGCCGGTCATAATCGTGTTCGAACCCGTGGCTTTCCGCGAATCGCGACACATCGAGCCAATGACGCGCCCAACGTTCGCCAAAATGCGGGCTCGAGAGCAACCGTTCGATCAGCGCCTCATACGCGCGCGAGGATCGATCGCTCAAAAACGCTTCCACTTCCTCGGGCGTCGGCGGCAAGCCCGTCAAATCAAACGCAACTCGGCGAACCAGTTTTCGACGGTCCAATGGCGGGTTCGGCTCGAGCCCATTCTGTTCGAGACGCGCCATGATGAAACGGTCAATCGGCGTGCGGCACCAGCGTTCGTGTCGCGCCGATTTTAATTTCGGCGGTTCGGTGCGCTGCAACGGCTGGAACGACCAGAACTGGCGGTCGAGATCGGTGACATCGGATTTCGGTTTGGTTTTGGAGTTTTCAACCAGCGGTTTGTCGTAAGGTGCCCCGTTATCGATCCAGGCGGCAATGATCGCGATGGCGTCGGCGGACAGCTTGTCAGCCTTTTGCGGCATGTGCGGCTCTTCCTCGTGGCGGATGAGTTTGCACAACCGGCTCGCCTTGGCATTGAATGGAGCGATTGCAAGGCCTTCGGCGCCCCCTTTCAGCAAGCCCTCACGCGTTGTCAGATCGAAATCGCCTTTGGTTTTCTCGCCGCCATGACAGCGGACGCAATGTTGATTGAACAACGGCGCCACTTGCGACTGAAACTGTTCCAGCCCTTTTGCCATGCGTTGCGCGTGATCGGCGGGAAGATTGGACGTCTGGCCGCGCGCAGGCGAAACAATGGCTGCCACGATCGCCATGGCCGCGATGCTCAGGAACGCCAGCGCGCCCGGCCATGTCTTTTGAAAAGGCGATGGGCTTATCAGGAACTTGAGCAATGTCCGATTGGCATCCCGCATTCTAAAAGCCAGTCATATCAACTTCCGGCCAGAGCGTTGTCGAGGCTGAAAATTGGGGACAGATCGTTGCAGATCGCCGCGCTGCGCAGCAGCGGATGGGGAGCGCGCCCGCCCCGGGCGCACTTCGAGGCGCCCTCGCCTCGAAGATAGGCGATTGTGAAGCCAACGATTTTCAATGGAAGCGAACGCAATAAAACAAGACTCCCGCGAGATGCCGGAAACAACACTCGGGACAGGTGTGCTCGCCGGTACGCGCTACGCAGCAGCGGAGGACAGGCGGGACGCGCTGTCCTACGATGATTGGATGGGGAGCGCGCCAGCCCCGGGCGCACTTCGAGGCGCCCTCGCCTCGAAGCTGGGCGATTGTGAAGCCAACGATTTTCAACGGAAGTGAAGGCAACAAAACAAGACTCCCGCAAGACTGCTGAACAACACTCCGGGACGTATGTGCTCGGCGGCACGCGTTTCGCAAAAGCGGCGGACAGGCGGGACGCGCTGTCCTACGTTGTTTGGATGGGGAGCGCGCCCGCCCTGGGCGCACTTCGAGGCGCCCTCGCCTCGAAGATTGGCGATGGTGAAGCCAACGATTTTCAATGGAAGCGAAGGCAACAAACAAGATGCCCGCGAGATGCCGGAAACAACACTCGGGACAGGTGTGCTCGCCGGTACGCGCTACGCAGCAGCGGAGGACAGGCGGGACGCGCTGTCCTACGATGATTGGATGGGGAGCGCGCCCGCCCCGGGCGCACTTCGAGGCGCCCTCGCCTCGAAGATTGGCGATGGTGAAGCGAACGGTTTTCAATGGAAGCGAACGCAACAAAACAAGCTT
>JBFMDG010000618.1:0-4768 GCA_040754135.1 Verrucomicrobiota bacterium | reverse complement strand
GAAAAATTTCGGCGACAGGCAAGCAAAAAGAATTTCCTCAACCGGGTCGGGAACGCGAATTTCCTCCAAAACAACTATGGCTGTTGCGGTTAAAATCTGAAGCACTCACGTGGTGCGGAATCGCTGCATGGCCACGGCCAAAGTGGATGTCAAAGAACAACAAAATCGCGCGCTCCAGCGCAGCAGAACGAGCTTTCGCGAAACCCTTCGGGGAATGCCGGCACTTGAGGTTCGCGGGCGCATGTTCACAAGATCAAAGGCTCACTGAGATCGAGCGGTTCGTCGATTCCATGGTGCTCGATCTTTTGCACGGCTTTTTCGTCCAGAAAATAAAATCGGAGCGAATCTTCGTCGGCCTTGATTTCACGCAGCAGGCGGTCGCGCAATAACACCCACTCCTTCTCGCCCACCTGGCATTCGAAGACCGATTTCTGCACGCGCACGCCGTAGTCCTCGCAGGCCTGCGCCACCCGGCGCAGCCGTCGCTGCCCTTGCTTAAGGACTGTCGAAACGTCGTAAGTGATCAGAATCAGCATGGTTTCAATCCGATCCGCGCTTCGCGCTTGCTCGCGAGGCGGCGCGTGCCGAGCCTCAGAATTTGCATGGCCGATTATTTCGGAATCAGGGGCACGTAATCCGCGAGGTCGCCCCTCAGATGTCGCGCCAGGACTCGGGCCTGCACAAAAGGCAATTGCGCAATTCGCAGATTCTTTTCGAGCAGCGGATGCTGAAAAGTCTCTTGCTTTCGCTGTTGATACGCCGTGATGACGCGTTTGCGTCCGGTGTCATTGAATTCCACAGCGCCTCCTTCCCGTTCTCGAAAATGTTCCGGAGCAATTTGCTGGCGGTTGATCAAAGTAACGGCCAGGCGATCGGCCAGCCATGGACGGAACTCCTCCATCAGATCCAACGCCAGCGAGGGTCGATTCGGGCGATCGACATGCAGAAAGCCAACGAACGGATCCAGCCCCGCCGCCGTCAATGCGGCAATGCAATCGTGCCGCACCAATGCGTAAAGAAAAGAGAGCAAGCAATTGATCCGGTCGCGAGGCGGTCGGCGCGTGCGACCCGCAAATGCAAAGGCCTCGCGCTGCTGTTTCAACATGAGCGTGAACACCGAATAATACTGGCTCGAAGCGAGTCCTTCGGCGCCGCGAATGGCGTCGATTTGCGAGGCGAGCTCCGCGGCGGGCATGCGGGCGAGGCACGTGATCTGCCGGGCCAAAGCGTCGGTGACGTCGGCCAATCGCGATTGATCATCGGCACTTTCCGATTCGCGGGCGGCGCGCAGCAGGCTATTGCGGCTGTTCTGAATTTTTCCGGCGACGATTTGGCGGGCGATTGCGGCGCATTTTCGCGGATCGTCCGCGGCCCGAAACTGCACGCGGCGCAAGAGCACGCTGGTATCAGCCACTCCCGTAAGGCGAGCCTGTAGATATCCGGAGTCGCTGAGAAAATTGACGGCCACGCCATGTTCCCAACAGAGATCGAGTGCGGGCGGGCTGATGGTGCTGGCGCCAAACACGCAGATCGATTCCAGCATGTGCACCGGAATCGAGAGTTTGCGCCAGTCGATCGCCTGGTCGCGCGTCCGCTCGTGCTCTTCCAGTCCGGCTGGGTAAACCGGCACTTCCACCTGCAACGTGAGATGATCTCGCGCCACGTACGAACCGGGCGTCGTCAGATAAAGCGTGTTTTGCTGGAGATCAGGCATTGAGATTTGAGTTCCTCCGGCCAGTTGGCTTTGGTCGCCCGGCGCATTTTCAAGGTGGCCATCGACCTGACTTCGCCCGCCGACCCGCGCGCAATGTAGAGAAACGCGAGCAACTCATTGGTCGTACCGCGCTCAAACCCTTCGGCAATGTTGTTGGAGACGGACAACCCCGCGCGGTCGAGTTGATCGCGAAAACCACGCGAAGCTTTGAATCTGGAAATGGCATTTGAGACCACGAAAGACACGAACCACACGAAAATAGAGGACCTTGTGACGCCGAATCCGCTCACCGTCTGGGTGAACGCACTTTCCTTTGGGAGTTCCTCTCCTTTCGTGTCTTTCGTGTGTTTCGTGGTGAGTTCATACAGTTCCGCCGCCTTTTGCCACACGCGCACCTCTTCGAATCGTTGGTAGGTCATGTGATGGTCGGGTTGTTGGGTTTGGTTGCCGGGAAAGTTTGGAATTTGCGAGGAGCGATTTCAAATCTGAAATGTGGTGAATGTGGTGAGTTTCCTGATCGATCAGGGGAAAATCATCCCGGCTCCTTACGTTTTGAACAAATCGCGGCTCAACCGGCCCGCACGGCTTTCTGTGCTGGTGGCTTTGGGCAAACAAGTGTGGAACAACGAACATTCTTCACAAGCCGGTTTGAACACGGCGGGCGGCACGATCTGTAACTCGAGCAGCTGGCGGACATCCGCCACAGCCGATTCGGTTGAGGATCTCAACTCGGCGGAAAACTCCACTTCGCGCCGGCGCTTGCTGTCGGCGTGAAAGATCGCTCCGCGCAGCACGCGCACGCCGAACATCTCCTCCAGACAAAGCGCCTGGGCGCACAATTGAACGTCATCGTTCTCCCAGCGTCGCCGTTTGCCGATTTTGAATTCGACCGGATAAAGCGCGCCATCGGGCTGGCGCTCGACAATGTCGCATTTGCCCGAGAGCCCGAGCCGCTCGGACCAGATCGGCAGGGCGCGCCAGAGCAGCACACCCTTGGCGACTTCATAACCGGGCAGGTCGGCATGCTCGTGAGCGATGTCGCCGCGGTTGGTGTGTTCGTTGGCTTCGCGCCAGCCCTCGACCATTTTCAACGCGGCCCGGCGAGGGCAATAGAGGAAATCGTTGAGCAATGAGAGCGGCAACGGTTCCATTTTGATTCAGGCATGCATCAACGAGGATGCGTTTTCTCGACTGTCTCCAGCGTCTTGAGCTTGGCCGCCTCGATAACCGCGATGACCTGTTCACGCTTCACGGTTGGGAAGCCATCCAAAAAGTCTTCGATCGATTCGCCGCCTTCGAGATAATCAATCAGGGTCTGAAGCGGCACGCGCGTGCCGACCAACACGGGAGTCCCACCCATGATTTCCGGATCGGAATGGACGATGCCCTTCAAGCTGTCGGTTTTCATGAGAAGCAAAGTAACAGAGGCGGATCTGACCGGCTATCCGATTCCTGAACCGAGTAGCGCTGCCCGGCGCGCGCGGTAGGAAAATCGTTTAGCAATGAGAGCGGCAACGGCTCGGGCGCATCTGAAATCTGCGATTTGGAATCTTCGATCCAGCTCACAAAACGAAACCGCCTTTCTGCTGCGCTTCGAGCAGCGGTAGCAAGCCTTTCATGTAACCCAGGAAATCATCGTAACAATCAGGCTGAATCCCGACCAATTCCTCGCCAAAGCCCAACGCGCGGGTCACAGGCAGGTCGCGTAGCTTGGTTTCCCAAACCTGCACGCTGTGGCGCATCACTTCGCGCGCCGTCGGGAATTGCCTCGGATCGAAGGTGAGGAAGCGGGCTATCAATTCCTGGTTCACGAGCACTGTGCGCGTGTCTGCGGTGATTAGGCGGCAGTCCTGGGCGACTTGCGGATAATCCTCGTTCAGTTCAGCCGTCTGAATTCGCGCGGCCAGGCTCTCAGGTTCGCCGAAGCTGGCGTTGAGTTCGCGTCGCAATGCTTCTGTGCAATGCTGCGGCCCCAGATTCTCCCCGTAGTCGGCAAACAACTCGGCGAGCACCTTGCGCGAAGTTTTGAAATGCGGATGCAAATTCAAGAAGCCAGATTCGTCATGCCGGAAATCCCAGACCTCGGCGTCAGGATATTCTCCGCCGCGGCTAACACGTCCGGCGGTTTGCAAGAGATTGACGAGGCCGCAACTCTCGCGAAACGCGGTGCGAAAGGAAAAGTCCACGCCGGCTTCGACGCAACTCGTGGCCACGAGCGTCCAGTCCTTCCATTCAGATCGTAGCTTTCCTTTGACGCGACTCAGCGTCGCTTCGCGGTCTGCTGGGCAAAGAGCGGTCGAGAGATGTTCCACGTTCAGACCGAGCCCACGCTCATCACGAAGGTGATGCGCGAGGAAGGCGGCGGATTGGACCGTGTTGAGGATGATTAGTCGAGGACCGGGTTTTTCGCAGACGAAATCGGCGAGGTTGGTGAGAGACAACTGTTCCGGTCGAGTTTTGAGCCAGACGCGCTTCTCCTCGAATGACGCCGCACGCCCCCGAACTGAATCCGAGACAAGCTCTGGAACGCGGCGTTGTTCGTTGTTGGGAACAAAGTCGTCGAGTTCCCAAAAACGTGACAAAGAACCGCTGGCGAGAACCAGGTGGCAGTTCCAGTCATCGCAGAGTTCCCGGAGCCATCGCCATTCCTGCGGCCAGATGGGCGCGGGCATTGCGGCGTGAGCTTCGTCCACGAAGATGGCAGCGCCGGGCACTTGGTGAAGCTTTCGCAGCGGGACAGTTTGATTGGCCGCGAGCGTCTCGAAGAATTGAACGGCGGTGGTCACCACGATAGGCGCTTCCCAGCGCTGCGTGAGTTGGCGGAGATCTCGCCAGTCCTCGCCCCTAAACTCCACCCGATGATGATGTGCCGCGACCACGGCTTCTGGATCTTCGCCGGGGAGCGCAAGCGCGCGGCGATACACATCAACCGACTGATCGATGATGTTCGTGAAGGGCAGGACCACGAACACGCGCCGCAGCTTGCGCTCGGCGGCAACCCGCAGCAGATGCGCCATGACCGCCGTCGTTTTCCCAGTTCCGACGGGACTGTCG
>JBFMDG010000617.1:0-4773 GCA_040754135.1 Verrucomicrobiota bacterium | reverse complement strand
ATTTCCGTGCGGCTCTGATCAGCGCGATGGAATGTGGCGGTGACACCGACACAGTGGGCGCAATTCTCGGTGCGTTGATAGGGGCGAACCTTGGCAAAGAAGGCATTCCTCAGGAATGGCTCGACAAAATCTGGGAATGGCCGCGCTCAGTCTCATTCATGGAACGGATGGCCGAACGATTGGCGGAACAGAAGTCCACCCGGCAACAGGGTCTCTCGGTTGCCTATTGTTGGCCCGGCCTTATTCCGCGCAATCTGTTGTTTCTGGCCGCGGTGCTTGGTCACGGTTTCCGCCGTCTGGCCCCGCCGTTTTGATCATCGCCCTTTGACCGTGCGGTTTGGGTTTGATTTAATGCGCGGAAAAGCTTTGCCGGATTGCCGTGGAAACAGAGCCACATCTCGAACCGTTGCCGTATCACCTCGAGTTGAGAGCCTACCTCAAGTCGCAGGAACGCGCGCTGTGGAACTGGTTCGCTTCGGCGCAGGCCCAGGCGGATTATGCCGGCAATTTGCGCCTGGAATTGCTCAAATCCACTTACCGGCTGGACGCCGATGGCCATCCTGAACTCTATCAAAGTGTCGAACTCGCCAAAGCCCGCTTGCACCTCGATATCCCGGTCACACTGTACCAGGCGCAAAACAATCCCCAAGCCAATGCCGCCCTCTTTTTCCTCCCGGGCGAAGGGCATGTTGTCTTCTCCGGGCCCATCTTGACCTTGCTCCATCCGGTGGAACTTCAGTCAGTGATTGGCCATGAGCTGGCCCATCATCATTTGTGGGGATGCGACGGCGGGGAATTTCACATTGCCGACCGGTTGCTTCAGGCGGTGGCGAGCGATCCGCGGGCTGCGGCCAGCCATGAACAGACGGCGCGACGTTTTCAGCTCTACACCGAAATCTTCGCCGATCGCGGTTCATTGCGCGTGACCCACGACCTGCACGCGGTCGTTTCCAGTCTGGTGAAGATTGAGACCGGGCTGTCGCAAGTGAGCGCGGCCGGCTATTTGAAACAAGCCGAAGAAATCTTCGCCAAAACCAATCCATCCACCGAAGGCTTGTCGCATCCGGAAGCGTTTATCCGCGCGCGTGCTTTGGCCCAATGGCACGAGCAAGGCAGCGCCGCCGATGGCCGTATCCGCGATATGATCGAAGGAACGGACGCATGGAACGAACTGGATTTGCCCGGTCAAACGCGGCTGGTTTCGGCGACGCGGCGTTTGATCGAGGCGTTGCTGCGTCCGAGGTGGTTTCAAACTACGGCAGTTCTCGGACACGCGAAACTTTTCTTCCACGATTTTCAGCCGCAGAATGGCGGGACAATTGCGCTTGATGATTTGAAATTCAGCGATGCCAGGCTGCGCGAATACTTCTGTTACGTGCTCCTCGATTTCGTCACCGCCGACCCTGAGCTTGACGAACTGCCGCTGGCGGCGGCGCTGGAACTCGGGCGCCAATTGGAACTGGACGCGCCATTCGAAAAACTGGCGGCCAAGGAACTCAAGATGAAGATCCGCGACGTGCGCAAGCTCAAGGAACGCGCGGCGGAAATTCTCGCCAATGCCGATAGAGCGGGATGAACGCAAGCCTTGATTCAACAAACCAAACGATCCCGGCCAGCGCCCAAGGCCAACTGGGAGGGCATGCAGATCAGCTCGAAGCGCGGGTTCGGCCAGATCGGCCTGCATCGCCCTACTCCTCATGGCTTCCCCGGAACTGAGCAAACGAGAAAATGAGTAACGCCGCCAACCATCCTTTTCTTAAGTTCCTCGAAGCGGGCGTGGCCGAAGGAGGGTTCGAAACGGACGATGTTTTGGCTGCGCTCCTGCCGCTTATGAAACAGGTGGCTGCGGCACATGAGGAAGGACTCGTCGCGCCACTTGATGGGATCAAAGACCTTGTCGTCACGGAGCAGGGGCATGTGATGTTCGCTCCCGCCAAAGTCAGTTCACCGGAAAAAAACACCGGCAAGATCGAAGCCCTGCAATCGCCCGTCAGCTCCGCTGTGGAGGTCGTCGCCGAATCGCAGTGCACTACGGATATTGATGAGGGATCGCTGGCGGTTTCCGACCTCGGCATTGGCTCGGCCGAAGCCGGAATTTCGCAACCGGTGTATCTTCCCGGCTATCGCTCCTGGGAACAAGCCGTTGGCCATCACGATCAGCTGACCGATATCTTTTCGCTCGGCATGTTGTTGGGCAGTGTCGCTTGCGGGCTTGATTTCACAGATTCGGGCGAACTCGAAGTGTTCACCGTCCATCGCACAAATCTTTTCGCGCTGAACGGCCGCATCAACCCCGTCGTTGCATCGGTGATCGTGCAAATGACGGAGTTGAACCGGCATAAGCGGGCACCGGACCTGGCGCAAATGATTTCGCGCCTGGAAAATTATCGCGAGCAAACCACCGATCTCGATTTCAACCGCATCGAAGGTTTCAAGGACGCAGGCCTGACTGGGAAGCGACGATTGATTCAGGCGCACTTGCGTGATCGGCTCTTTGAAATTTCGCGGCGCAATCGACTCATCTATTTCAAGCCAACCACCCAAACGCTGAATCTCACTGTCGCATCGGTGCCGCTCGTGCTCGATTACCGGAACATCCGGCTCGAGCAGCTCTTCGTTTGGCATCCGGAATTGGCCGCGACAATCATCGGTGGCGCTCCCATGTCGCTCGGCAAATATCTGCGGTTTGAAGACGCGCCTTACCTTCCCGGGGTGCTCGACAAAATCATCAGCGAAGCGCGCCGCGACCGTGCCGAGTATGGCTTTGCCCAACTGCGCCTCGTGCTTTGCTTTCTTCGCTGGAACAATCTCAAAGAAGCCAAAGAGGAACGGATTCATTCGCCGCTGCTCCTGCTGCCGGTGGAACTGACCAGGAAAAAGGGGGTCCGGGATCATTATCTCCTGGATCCGACGACGAGCGAGGCCGAGGTAAATCCCGCACTGCGCCATCACCTCAAGGAGCTTTACAATCTGAATCTTCCCGAGGTTGTGGATTTGAAGGAAACCTCCCTCGACCAGTTTTACGAGTCAATCAAAGCGCAGATTCAAGCGAGCGAACCCGGGGTTACGCTGAATAAGATCGATCGTCCTCAGATTTAACTCATCCACGCCAAAGCTCGCCAGCGCGTTGACCAGTATCGGCGGCGATTGAAACTGCAGGCGCGCCGCGCCCCAACCACCGCCAAACCGGAATACAGTTACGAGCGCGAGAATTTCCGGCCCCTCGGTTTGCAATTGTTTCTCGAAAAAGTGCGCCCGACACCGATGCCGTTGCGCGACGTTGCCGGTGCAGCACCGCAACTGCGATTGCCGCATCTGCGTCGGGCCGCCGCTTTGAGTGCGGGTTCGGACCGGGATGACATGCGAGGCGAGACGCCGCGTGGACCGGCAAGCGAGGACGCCTGCGCCACGGTTGAGGGGGGCAAGGTGTTGGAAACGGAGCGGCGCATGTTTTCTATGCGCGAAGGGGACAATCAAAACCCGTATTCGTGGGACTACGACCTTTGCAGCATTACCCTCGGCAATTTTAATTATCGCAAGATGACGCTGGTGCGCGATTACGCGAACCTCATCGAGACGGACATGGCCAGCGGCGCGTTCGACCATGTTTTTTCGTTGGCGCCGAAATCGCCGGAAGATGCGCCGCCGCCGCCACTCGATCTTGAGGATCAGCACCTGGTCATTCCGTGCGACGCCACGCAAGCTTCGGCCATTGCCCGCGCGCGCACCGGAGCGAGTTACATCATTCAAGGGCCGCCGGGCACAGGCAAATCACAGACCATCACCAATCTCATTGCCGATTACGTGGCGCGCGGCAAACGTGTGCTGTTTGTGTGCGAGAAGCGGGCCGCCATTGATGTCGTGTTTCACCGGTTGCGGCAGCAGGGGCTGGATGAACTGTGTTGCCTGATTCACGATTCGCAAACGGACAAAAAAGCTTTCATCCAAAACCTCAAGCAAACTTACGAAAAGTTCCTCAGCCCTGCGGATGTCGAGGCGGACGCTGAGCAAGCCCGCGAAGCAACACTGCGCGCCATCAATCAGGATCTCGCTGCGTTGCGCCGGTTTTCCGATGTCATGAGCCAGCCGCATTCCCGCACGGGCGTGGCGGTGCGGTCGTTGTTGCACCGGTTGGTCGAGCTGGGAGGTCGCGGCGCGCGGGCGCGCGATTTGCCACCTGAAATCGAAGATCTCCTCCCGGAATATCCGCTTTGGATGAAGCACGGCGAACTCATCAGTCGGCTGCACAACGCGCTCGCCGATCTGGGCGAGGACGTGTGCTTCGCCCGGCATCCGCTGCGCTGGCTGGGCAAAGGGGTGATGCAGGCCGACCGGCCGATCGAATCTTTATCCGCGTTGCTCGATGAGGCCGAAGATTTGTTGGATGCAATTGAAAGCGCGCTGGAATTATCGGGATTGCCCGGAGAATTGTGGGACACATTTGAGGAAATTCAGGTTCTTCTCGATTTCGCGGTGCGGGTCCAGCCTTTGGCCGAACGCCATCTGATCGGTGCCTTGGGCAACGGCCCCGTCTCGGAATCGTTTCAGGAACTTGCGCGCGAGCTCGACGCCAAAAGCCAAGCCCTGGCGCAAGCAAAACAGAAAACCGCGGCCTGGAAAGAACCGCTCTCGCCGGACGATACAGAAAATGCGCTCGCCCAGGCCAGGGCTATGGAGAAATCCATGCTCCGGTTTTTGCAGCCCGCGTTCTGGCGATTGAAAAAGACTTTGCAAACTCGCTACGACTTCGCGCAGCACGCCGTTGTCCCGGCA
>JBFMDG010000616.1:0-4790 GCA_040754135.1 Verrucomicrobiota bacterium | reverse complement strand
CACGGCCCGGCGCGTAATCCTGAGCGGCAGAGTCCGAAGGGCCAGCGGTCAACGCGAGAAGAAGACAAAAAAGCCCGATCAACCGGCGCAGAACGGCACTGGGCAATCGAGGGTTTGGGCTCGATGGGATGCGGTTCAAACGCGGTTGTTCAGGAACTGAATTCGGAATGAAACAACGCTGCTTTTTCAACTGCGACCGCGCGCTGAGCTAAATCCGGGCCACAACGGACGCGGGCGCGAAATTCTTCGCGCGGGAAATGCCGATGGAACCGCAGAGATGTCGAGACGCAGAGAGCCATAGGAAGAAACCACGGGCGTTCAGGTCGTTGACGAAAAGACGCGGGGCTGCGACTTTGCCCGGCAATGTGTTTGGGACCGGGCGCGGGAAAAACTTTTGGTTAAAGAAGTCATTCAGAAGATTCGCCAAACTCCCGCCGTACAGAAGCTGGTTCGGCGCGTGGAGAGGGGCGGAGCTTTGTCTTGTGCCGGCGTCAGTCGCGCCGCTCAACCATTCGTTGCCGCCGCTCTCAAAGCCATTTTCCCTGAGCGCACCATCGTTGTCGTCACCGACGGTGTGAAATCTCAGGAATCATTTCAACAAGACCTCACTACCTGGTTGAACGGAAAACTCTCTCAGGTTCCTTCGCTGACTGTGACGCAGGAGAAAGTCGAATCCACATTGGTTTCTGCTTTTGCTCCTGCTTCTGCTGCTTCTTCTCAAGCTGCGGCTGCTCCTCCCCATGATGGCCGGTCTTCGCATAAAACTCCTCATGCCGCCAATGCTGCCGTGGGATCGCAGACCCCGTTGTTTTATCCCGCCTGGGAAGTGCTTCCGCACGAACCGAAGCTTCCGCATGCCGATGTGATCAGCGAACGCCTGGAAACTTTGGTGGCGCTGAGCGCGGCTCGGGATGGCCATGGCAATCGAAGTTCATCCGGCAGCCGCGGCTTGCTCATCAACACGACGGTGACGGCGCTGCTGCAACGGACATTTGCGCCCGGGGAAATCGCGCGACGCACGCGCCGTTTGCAGCGCGGCGATCGCATCGATCCGCTCGATTTGATCGAATGGCTCGAGGATCAGGGGTACGAACCGGAAGCGCAAGTGACGCAAAAAGGGGAAATCGCTTTGCGCGGCGGCATTGTGGATGTTTTCCCGCTGACCAGTCCCTGGCCAGTGCGCCTCGAATTTTTCGGAGACGAACTGGAATCGCTGCGCTTGTTCGATCCGCTGACACAGGTCTCGCGTGAAGCGATCGAGGCCGTGACCTTGCCGCCAGCGGGCGAATTGGGATTGCTCAAACGCGAAATGGCGTCCCATCCCAGCGAAGTCAAAGCGACTCTGCTCGATCATCTGTCGGAGAACACCCTCTTCGTGCTGTGCGAGCCCGACGCGCTCGAAGAGCACGCGCGGGTTTATGCCGAACAGATCCCCGGGCACGATCCGTTCTTCATCGACTGGGAGGAATTTCAAACTCATCTCGACCGGTCCCGCGCGACCGTTTTGGCGCTCGAAGAGTCCGAGATTCCTGCTGCTGAAACTGCAAATGCCGATTCCGAATTGATAGTCGAGACCATTCACGAGAGGTCGGAAACGGAACTCGCCTCCGAATCGGAGCGTGGCGATTGCCTCCTGCCGATTCCCAATCTGGATCCCTATCGGCCGCTCGCCGAACGATTGCCCGATCCGCAAATTGCCGAGACACAGCGCCGTGAATTTTTTGCGCAATTGCATCGTTGGTTGCGCCAGGGTTACGCCGTGCACGTGTTCTGCAACAACGAAGGCGAGCGCGATCGGTTCGTGGAAATCTGGGACGAATATGGGTTCGGCAACGTGAACACTCCGGCGCCATCAGCGCGATACGATGAAGCCGGAGGAGAGGCGCGCTCGGCCGTTGAGGATGACAAAACATCTCCCGCTCCGAAGCCGGTTTTGCATCTGGGCGCGCTCGTGCGCGGTTTTCTTTTCGAGCCGGCAAAAATGGTGGTTGTGACCGATGCGGAGATTTTTGGCCGGTATAAAGTGCAGCGTCCGCGCCGGTTGAAATCACCCCATGCGGCGGCGGCGCGATCCGCGCTCGACATCGATTTCACGAATCTCGAGGAAGGCGATTTTGTGGTGCACCTGCAGCATGGCATCGGCCGATATCTCGGCTTGCAACTGGTGCCAGCCGGAGCCGGTCGCAAAAAACTCGCGCACGAATCCGAGAACGCCGGAGGACAGGAATGCCTCGTCATTGAATACGCGCCCAGCGCACCTGATCAACCGCCTCCGAAACTTTATGTGCCGGTCACCGAAGCGCATCTCGTCAGCAAATATGTCGGCACTGGCAAAGCCCGCCCGGCGCTCAACACGCTCGGCGGAACGCGCTGGGCCAGAGCCAAAGCGCAGGCCGAGCGCGCCGTGCGCGATCTCGCCAGCGAACTGCTCGCCATCCAGGCTGCGCGCGAATCCCAGCCCGGCCACGCCTTCCCGGCGGACTCCACCTGGCAGCGCGAGTTCGAAGCTTCATTCCTCTACGAGGAAACGCCCGACCAGATGCGCGCCATCACCGAGACGAAGCGCGATCTCGAATTGCCTCGGCCGATGGACCGGTTGATTTGCGGCGACGTCGGCTATGGCAAAACCGAAGTGGCCATTCGCGCCGCCTTCAAAGCCGTGATGGGCGGCAAGCAAGTGGCCGTCCTCGTGCCCACCACCATTCTGGCGCAGCAACATTTCAACACCTTTCGCGAGCGCATGGCCGATTACCCCGTGCGCGTCGAACAACTCTCGCGCTTTCGCACCCGGCGCGAGCAGCAACGCATCGTCCGCCAACTGGCCGAAGGCTCCATCGACATCGTAATCGGCACGCACCGGCTTATTCAGGAGGATGTGGCCTTCAAAGATCTCGGCCTGGTGATCATCGATGAGGAGCAGCGCTTTGGCGTGCTCCATAAAGAAAAGTTCAAACTCCTCCGCAAGCTCGTCGATGTGTTGACGCTCAGCGCCACGCCCATTCCGCGCACGCTTTACCTCGCGCTGACGGGCGCGCGCGACATGAGCACCATTGAAACGCCTCCTCAGGATCGGCTGCCCGTCGAGACCATCGTCACGCAATTCGATGAACGCATCATACGCGACGCCATCCAGCGCGAGTTGAATCGCGAAGGGCAGGTTTATTATTTGCACAATCGCATCACCGACATCGACAACGTGGCGCTGCGCATTCGGGCGCTGGTTCCGAAAGCCCGCGTCATTGTCGGTCACGGCCAGATGCACAGCGATGAGCTCGAAGAAGTAATGGCCCGGTTCATCAACGGCGAAGCCGACGTGCTCGTCTCGACCACCATCATTGAAAGTGGCATCGATATTCCGAACGCGAACACGATTATCATCGACCGCGCCGATCGGTTCGGCTTGAGCGATCTCTACCAATTGCGCGGGCGGGTTGGGCGTTACAAGCATCAGGCGTATGCCTATCTGCTTCTGCCGCGGCATGCGGCGCTGCTGAGCGACGTGCGCAAACGCATCAGCGCCATCAAGCAGTATTCGAGTCTGGGCAGCGGATTCAAAATTGCCATGCGCGATTTGGAAATTCGCGGCGCGGGCAATCTGCTCGGGGCCGAACAAAGCGGACACATCACGGCTGTCGGGTTCGATCTTTACTGCCAATTGCTCAAACAAAGTGTCAGCGCTTTGAAAGGAGAAAAAGTAATGCCGCGCGTCGAAGTACAGGTGCGATTCGATTTTCTGGCGTTGAATCCCGAGGAAAATGTTTTCGCGAGCGAGGGTGAAGAACCTGCGCCGCGGTTCGAAACCGATCTTGATGAAATCAGCGTCCCGCGCGAAGTGGCGAGTTATCTGACGCACCCTTCACGTGGTGGACGAAAGCCCGCGCCGCCGCGCACGGAAGCGAAAGCCGTGCCTCTGCGCCGCGTTCCGGCTTACATTCCGCTGAATTACATTCCATTGCCGCAGCAACGGGTGGAAATCTATCGCAAGCTGGCGCAGGCCACCGACAAAGCCGCCCTGGAAAAGCTGCGCGAAGAATTGCGTGACCGTTTTGGCAAACTGCCCGCCAGCGTGGAATTGCTCCTGCAAGTGGCCGCTTTGAAAATCCTCGCCGCCGAACGCGGCGTCACCGCAATCGAAACGCGCGAGGACAAACTGATGCTCACCCGCGCCAACGATTACCTGATGATCGGCGGAAAATTCCCGCGCTTGACGAAGAAGGACGCCAAAGGCCGCCTCAACGAAATTCGCCGGTTGCTGCTCAGTCTGTGAGCAGTCTGTGAGCGGTGATTCGGCCAGGGGCGCAGGAAGTTTTGCGAATCGCCAGGCGCATTTGAAGAATTTGTCCGAAGTGGATCAACCATCCCCGGCACAAGCAAACACGGCCCCGGACCGCGACTCTGCGAGTCGCAGCGCGTGCCCGGCACTCAGCACGGCAATATTCCACGTTAAACTTTGAATGCGGCAATGCTGCGGCTTCGACGCAGCCGCCGAGATGCCGAGATGAGGGTCGCCGGATCCGCGCGCGACTGCTCTTTGAAATCTTTGTCGCGAACCGTGTCGCAATCTTTGTTGGAACAATTATTGATCGACAAAGTTTGGGACGAAGTTTTCGACAAAGGTGTGATTGTAAGGTCCAAACTTCAGTGACAGACGGGACGCCTGTCCTGTGTTGTTTTCCGCAATCGCTCGATCGGTTTTTAATTCGCCAATTCGCGAACACGGTAGAGGCGTATTTTGCGTGAAGCGGGCTGCGGATCGTACCAAGTCTGCACCGGTCCGCTCAGGATCAACT
>JBFMDG010000615.1:0-4790 GCA_040754135.1 Verrucomicrobiota bacterium | reverse complement strand
AGTTCGCTGCAGAAAATTTTGCGTGAAGTCGATCTCCGCGACCTGGCATTGGCTCTGAAAAATGCCAGCGAAACCTTAAAAAAGAAATTGCTCGGCTGCATCTCAAAACGCGCTGCCGAAACCGTCAACGAGGAAATCAGCTTCATGGGCGCAATCAAAGCCAAGGAAAGCGAAGCGGCTAAGGTTCGCATCATTGAAGTGCTGCGCCGTCTGGAAACCGAAGGCGAAATCGATTTGAACGAAGTCCAGGAGAATGCCCGCCATGAAGCCGTCGCCTGAGCCGATTGCCTTTTCGCAACCGTTGCGCGATGTGGTCCTGGTCGAACCGGGATCCGCGGTCAAATTTTCCGAGAAATGGGCGCAGGAACGGGAACAAGCGAGCTACGAACGCGGACGCCGGGAAGGCGAGGAGGCCTTGAGCGAGCAACTGGTGCGGCAACGCGCGGAACTGCTCGAACTGCAACACGGCGTGCTCGAATCGTTGCATCGCTCGATTCCAGAGGTGCGGCGCGATTGCGAAAATAAACTGATCGAACTGGCATTGGCAGTGTCGCAAAAGCTGGTCGCGGGATTGCCTGTTTCCGCCGAGATGGTCGAAGCGGCCGTGCGCGAGGCGCTCGATCAGGTCGAGGAAACGACCGAGTTCCACGTCAAATTGCATTCCGAAGATCTTGAGCTGTTGCGCAAAGCCAACTCGCCACTCCTGCTCCCCACTTCCGGAGTCGATCGCATTCATTTTCAACCTTCATCCGACGTCTCGCGCGGGGGATGCCTCGTTCAAACCCGCTTCGGCATAATTGACGGCCGGCGTGAAACCAAAATCCAATTGCTCAAGCAGGCCCTGCAATCGTGAGCTCGTTGCCTCCAGAATCCATCGCTTCTCTCGGCAGCAGCCGCTTCACGCGCCTGCTCCAAAAGGCGCAACACACGCGCGTTCTCGAAAGCCGCGGCCGCGTTTCTCAACTCATCGGACTTGTCATCGAATCCGAGGGGCCGCTCGCAGCCGTCGGCGAAGTTTGCCGGATTGAATCGGCGCGTCACGACGGGTCCACCCTGGCCGAGGTGGTCGGCTTCCGCAATCACCGGCTCCTCCTCATGCCTCTGGGCGAAATTCATGGCATTCATCCCGGCAGCGAAGTGGTTGCGCTCGGCACGCCGCTGCTGGTTGCCGTCGGAGATGCCTTGAAAGGGCGAGTCATCGATGCGCTCGGCCAGCCCCTCGATGGCAAAGGATCCGTCACCTCCGCCCATTCGGTTCGCGTTCACTTGCAGCCGCCTCATCCGCTAAAACGGCAGCGCATCCGTCAGAACTTTCACACCGGCATCAAGGCGATCGATACCTTCATTCCCTGTGGCCGTGGGCAACGACTTGGAATTTTCGCCGGCAGCGGCGTCGGCAAATCCACCTTGCTCGGCATGATGGCCAGTCAGGCGGAAGCGGATGTGAACGTGATCGCGCTCATTGGAGAACGAGGCCGTGAAGTGCGCGAATTTCTGGAAAAAGATCTCGATGAAAAAGGCCGCGCCAAATCCGTGGTAGTAGTGGCCACATCCAATCAACCAGCGCTGGCCCGCTTGAAAGGGGCCTTCCTCGCCATGGCCATTGCGGAGCATTTTCGCGATGCCGGCCAAAACGTGCTTTTGATGATGGATTCCGTGACGCGTTTTGCCATGGCCCAACGGGAAATCGGTTTGGCCGTCGGCGAACCGCCTGCGACGCGCGGTTATACCCCGTCTGTTTTCTCCCTCTTGCCACAATTGCTCGAGCGCGCTGGGACCGGGGAAACCGGATCGATCACCGGCTTGTTCACCGTGTTGGTCGAAGCCGACGATATGAACGATCCCATTGCAGATGCCGTGCGATCGATTCTGGACGGTCACATCGTGCTGACTCGCGAATTGGCGACCCAGAATCATTACCCGGCGATCGACGTGCTCGAAAGCGTGAGCCGGCTGGTGCGTGATCTGTTGACGCCGGAACAATTGGAGCTGGCCGGAAATGCCCGTGAAATGATGGCGCTCTATCGGAGGAATCAGGACCTCATTAACATCGGCGCTTATCCCGCCGGAAGTAATGTTGCGATCGACCGCGCCATTCGCTTGCGAGAACCGTTGCAACAACTGTTGCGGCAGCGCGTCGATGAAGGCGTTTCCGCGGCGGAAAGTTGGGAAATGTTGAAACGAATTATGAGTGACAAAGGAGAACTGGCCGCTCCGTCCAGCCCGCGACCTGCCTCATCGGTTTCGGGCGCAATGAAATGAAAAAATTCCGATTTTCACTCCAGGCATTGCAAACACTGCGTCAGCGGCAGGAGCACGACGCGCTCGAACGTTATGGCGCCGCGGTGCAGACGCGCACGCGCGCCACGCTCGAACTGACCGCGGCGCAGCGGCAGTTGGAAATCGGTTGGGAGTTGTTGCGCGAGGCCATGTCCGGCCAATCAACTTTGGGCACGCTGACGCAGCTCAAAGCTTATTGTGAGCGTGTCGAGGAGCAGCGGCAGCAATGTCTTTCTGCCGTGGAAGCCGCCCAGGCGCTCGTTGTCAAAGCGTGGGAAGCTTTGTTATTCGCGCGGCAGCAGCGCGAAGCCGTGGACAAATTCTTCGCCAATCAAAAGCGGCGTTACGACCGCGAACTCGAACGCGAGGAGCAAAAGGCGCTCGACGAACTGGCGAATCGTCGCATGAATCCCACCTTGCCGGTCCTCGAGTCCGTGGGTGACCACCCCTGGAATTAACATGAAACTCCTGCAATCCAACTGGATCGTTCTCGGCCTGCTCGGCATCTTCATTTACCTGGGCACAACGGTCGCCCTGATTCAACCCTCTCGATTGCTCGGTCAGCATGGCGACACACCTTCTGAAGTGCATCAGACTCCCGGCCCGAACTGGGATTTTACAAACCCGGAACTCGATCAATTGATTGCCGAGCTCAAAAAAGAACGTGAAGCGCTCGCCGCCCGCGAAAAAGAACTGAATGAACTCGCCGTCCGAATCCAGACGGAACAAGGCGAAATCAGCCAGATCACACAAATGGTCAGCCAACTCCAACGGGAATTCGATCAGACCGTTTTGCGCGTGAAAGACGAGGAAACCGCAAACCTGAAAAAGCTCGCCAAAGTTTATGCCACGATGGCACCGGAAGGAGCCGCCACCATCCTCAAGGAAATGGAGGATGAACTGATCATCAAAATCATCGTTTACATGAAGGAGAGCGAGGCCGCGCCGATTCTTGAATTGATGGGCAAAGAAGGCACCGACCAGGCAAAGCGCGCCGCCAAGCTGACCGAGCGAATGCGTCTGGCCATGTTCCGAAATCCCGCCGCCTCAAAAACTACGACACAATGAGCGGCGTCCCTCAATTGGAGCGTTTCCGGTCAGGTCCGGGACCGGATTCAGGCGCCTCTGATTGTCACGAAACGAAGCGCGTGCCGTCTGCCGAAGGGTTCGAAAATTTCATCGATCAATTCCTCGGTTCGAAAAGCGATTCCTCCTCGAAACGCCCGGCTCCGGCGAGAATTCCACAAGGCTTGCCGCGCACTTTGCCGGCATCGAGCGCTGAAACGCAGAAGTCAGATGGTTGCGATGCGGAGTCGAATGCCGCTACTCCGGAGGAAGCCGCGTCGGTGCGCGACTCCAAAAGAAATCAGCGCGCGACGCAGCGCCCCGATTCGGATGTCGTGCCGGAGCTGATTTCCAATCCGCAACTCCCGCTGCCTGCAAACCAGATTTCCATTTCCTGCTCTGCTTCACTGGCCAAACATGTCCCGGCAGAAGCCGAGGCGAAATCCTTCAGTGCCGCGGTGGTCACTGACGAATTAACGGCTGCTCCGAACCCGGCGATTGCTGGCGAACCATCCGGCGAGGACTTCCATGCAAAAGGCGAAAGTTCCCGCTCATCAATGGCGCGTTTGAACTCAGCCGGGGAACAATCACAATCGGCGCTTCCATCAATCGCGCTCGAGGCCAAAACGTTTCGGGCCCCGGAAATCTTTCCTTCTTTGCGTGCGACGCAAGAAAACACCTTGAGTTTGCCACTCGCGGAGTTGCCGGAAACTGCGACCAAATCCGCGATGATGGCCGCTTCAGAAACGGCATCACGCGCACGCCTCGAACGCAGTGGCATATCCGCTGCTAAACTCTCAGATAACATGAAAACAGCGGAGAAACTGAACAAATTTGCCTCGCCATCCGAGCAGATTTTGCCCCTGCCAATCGCGACCGGGCTAAACTCGGAACCGGCTCTGGCAGTTGTTGCCGGTCCCGGTGATCTCGCCAGCCACCACCAGACGCAGAGCGAGGAACACCAAATTTCCTCTTTGCCTTTATCAATCCATCAACAGGCGTTTCAGGATGTCCGCGGAACGGGAGAGGCGGAATTGAAAACCCGCGATACCACTCCAACGGTCGAACTGCTTCAGGAAATCACCCGCCAGGTCGCCGAGCTCCGCCAATTCAACGCGCAGTCGATGGCGTTGGTGTTGAAACCAGATCCTCGCACAGAAATTTTTGTGCATCTGAAATTGCAGGAAGGTGAAGTGAACGTGTACGCCCGTTTCGAGCGCGGTGACTTCCAAACCTTGAGCGCGCACTGGGGCGAAATTCAGCACTCCCTCGCTCAACAGGGAATCCGGCTTGGACCGCTGCAGGAATCTTTGCATTTCGGTTACCGTCAGTCGTTCGAAGGCCATCCCGATTCTTCGAGGCATTCCGGCGAGTTCGAGAGATCACCGCATCGTGAAAAAAAATCCTTCGGCGCTCAACCGGCAGCCCCGGCGCCCACGGGAGCA
>JBFMDG010000614.1:0-4794 GCA_040754135.1 Verrucomicrobiota bacterium | reverse complement strand
CCGCACACTCGTCTTCACATACCGTCCGGGCGCCAAGGGCAGGCCGCCTTGCCCATCGTAAGCAACGTTTTCAGCGGCAATGTCGATCACTCCGCCTTCCGGCATCGCTTCGCTGGCATTGATGACGAGATTGTTGATCACCTGGATCAGCTGGCTTTCGTCCGCTTCAACTGGCCAGAGGCCTGTCGTGACCTGGATCTGGCAACGGACATTGGCGCCGCGCAACGCGAACTCCGCGGATTCGCGGAGGAGATCCTCGAAGGAGATCGTCTTCTTCATCGGCTCGCCGCCCTGCGCGAAGATGAGCAATTGCTGCACAAGATCGCGCGCGCGCAAACAAGCCTTTTCCGCCTGGGCGAGCCGTTCCTGCAAATCCGGATTGTTCGAACCGAAAACTTTCGACAGCGACACATTGCCGAGAATGCCGGTGAGAATATTGTTGAAATCATGCGCGATGCCGCCGGCCAGCAAACCAACCGATTCCAGTTTGCGCGCCTTGAGCAACTCGCGCTCGAACCGCTCCGTCTCCGTTATATCACGAAAGACCAGCACCACGCCGATGATGCGGCTTTGTGCATCGCGAATCGGCGCGCCGCTGTCCGCGATCAACCGCTCCGTTCCATCCCGTGCGATCAATAGTGTGTGATTGGCCAGCCCGATGATCTCGCCCGTCTGAATCACTTTTTCCACCGGGTTCGGACACGCCTCGCGCGTGGACTCGTGCACGATGCGGAACACATGCGAAAGATGCTTGCCCACCGCCTCTTCGCTGCTCCAACCCGTCAGCTTCTCCGCCACACGATTGATCAGCAATATCCGGCCGCTCGTGTCCGTGGTAATGACCGCATCACCGATCGAGCGGAGGGTGACGGCCAATCGTTCTTTCTCGGCGGCGAGCGCGTCCTCGGCGCGCTTCTTTTCCGTGACATCCCAAAAAATGCCTTGAATGCCGATGATTTCGCCGCTCGATTCGCGAATCGGCGTTTTGATGACATGCACGTAAATCGGGTCGCGCCCGGGCGGTTGATATTGCTCGACCTGGTCGAGAATCTCTTCCGTTTGCATCACCTTTTTGTCGGCTTCGCGATACTGCACGGCGAGGGCATGCGGATAAAAATCGAAATCCGTTTTGCCCAGAATCTCCTGGGGCGTGCAGCCGATCGATGCGCAAAAGCGTGAATTGGCAAAGGTGAAGCGGCCTTTGAGATCTTTGCGGAACAAACTTTGGGGAATGCTTTCGACCAGGGTCCGATAAAACGCGTCCGCTTTGCGCAAGGCCTCCTCGGCCTGCTTGCGTTCCGTGATATCGCGCGACACGCCCATCAAACCGATGACCGCATTGTTCTTATCGCGCAGCACGGATGCGGTAAGGAAGGAGACAAAAATTCTGCCGCTCTTTCTGCGGTTGCGGACTTCGCCAGTAAATTTGCCGGAACGCAAAGTGGTTTCGTAAATGTTGCGGCCTTCATCAGGGCTGGCATAGAGGAGATCGATCGTTTGATTCAGCACCTCCGATTTTTTGTAGCCGAACGTTTCCTCCGCCGCCGGGTTGAACTCCTGAATGCGCCGATCTCCATCCACAGAAATGATCATGTCGATTGAGCTCTCGAGCAGGTTGCGAGCGTAATCATGCGCGGCTTTGATTTTTTCGTCGGCCACCTTGTCCTCGGTAATGTCGCGAGCGATGCCTTCCATGGCGACGATGCGGCCGTCTTTTTCCAGCAGAGGGACATTGCGCATTTCCACCCAGATCAAGGCGCCATCCTTGCGGTACCAGCGCATGGCGACGGCGCGATGAAAGAGGAGCGAACGGCTCGGATCGAGCCCCAAGGCGGCCCGGTCCTCCGGATGCATCCGGTCCAGCACGAGGTCGGGGTGCGCATAAACTTCCTCCGGGGAATAGCCGAAGATGGTTTGCACGGCCGGGCTGATGTATTCGCAAACGCGATTTGGCTCGAAGCGAAAACGATAAACCACGTCCGCTGCATTCTCGGCCAACCGGCGGAACCGCGCTTCGCTTTCGCGCAAGGCCGCTTCCGATTTGCGCAAAATGGCCGTCATCGCCTCGGCGCGCGTTCGGCTCCGCGCCAGCATCCAGGCAATGCCGAACAAAATGCAGGTCGCCGCCAACCCGCCCACCAGCACGACCCACCGCAAGTATTTTTGCGAATCGAGATCGAAGGCGGGCAGCGTGGACAATTGCACGATCCAGGGACGGCCCAATCGATTCACGAAAAACGTGCGCTTCAACCCCTCTTCCGGATGGGAATCTCCGGGGCTGCTCGAGTAAAGCAACGTTTCCGGATTGACTCGAGTGCCGTCGTAAATTTCGCAATGCACCACGCGGTCGCCCCAGGTGCCAAAGACGTTCGCTCCCAGATCTTCCGCGACGTACGTTCCAAAAACAAAACCAACCAGTTGCCGCCGCCGTTCTTCGATGGTTTGGGGAAGAGTGCCCTGGGCATACACCGGGAGGTAAACCACCAGGCCTTGCGTGAGATTCGTGCCCGGCACGGTGTAAAGCCTCACTTTGCTCGTGCGAACCGCGTTTCCAGAATCGCACGCCTGTTCCATCGCCGCGCGCCGGGCCGGTTCCGCGCCCGCGTTCCAGCCGGCGGCATTCGGAAAATCCTGCCGCAAATTCGCCAGATAAATAATCGGGAAGAACTCCTCCGCCTCCGCCGGTATCGTCGAGAGCGAATAATCCGGCTTCAATTCCGAACGCATTTTGGCGATGTGACCCGGCAGTTCGGCTTTGGAAACTCGCTGAATGAACCCGATGTCATTGATGCCGGAACTCGCTTCGCGAAAGTTAACGTTCAAAACATAACTTTGCCATTCGTCCAGTTTCACATCGCCACTCGCCACGAACAAACCGCGCGTCCCCTGCAAGATGGTGACGCTGTTATCCAAATCGCGAAGCATCCGCTCCTGGATTCCGCGAACCATCTGATCGAAGCGCGCTTCATCACGCGCTTTGACGTTTTCATGGACGCGATAGGACGCCACCAGCGTTGGGATCAATGAAATCCCTAAAACCAGATAGGCCGCGCCCATGCTGGCGAAATGGTGGCGAATGGTGGCGAAATCAAATCTCATAGACATCGACCTGAATCGTCAGAAACGGACACGACCTTTTGCCTGACTGGCTCGGCGGCTTCGTCAGAGGTGCGCCCATGATTTTCCTGCGACTGCATACGGCCGGCGATGGAGTTAACGCGAGCCGCTCACACACCACAACGATTTATCGGTGCGGATGTAAATGCGTCCATCGCTGATGGCGGGGCTGCTCAAAGTGGCTTCGTTCAGCGAGTTGGTTGCGATGATGTCCAATTTCGGCGCGGCATTGACGACGAAGCAATTGCCCTGGCCATTGAGAAAATAGACTTTGCCATCGCCGGCCACGGGCGAGACTTTGACGTTTGCGCTGAACAATCTTTCCTGCCAATGCGCCTGGCCCGTTTTGAGATCAACGCAGGAAGCGATGCCGTCATCGCGGATCGAATACACTTTTCCTTGATAAACGAGAGGCGTTGGACAATCGGGTGAAAATTTATCCAACGTCCACAACTGATCCTGGTCCGTCAATTTGCCGCGTCGATCGCCGGGCAGCGCCAAAGTATAACCGCGATTCTGAAAGCCGGAGGCGACAGCGATCACGGTCCCGTCGCCCGCAGCCAGGCCGGCAATGGTTCGTCCGTAAGGATGCGGCACTTTCATGCCGCCGCGGCTCCACAGCTCCTCGCCTGTCGCGGGATCGTAGGCATTGACCGTTTCCGCGCCGGCCACGACGACGGAAGTTTTGCCGCGATAGCGGAGGAAGAGCGGACTCGAATAGGAATCTTGCGCTTCATCTTTCGGTTCGAGATTGCGTTCCTTTTTCCAGACGTCTTTTCCGGAAAGCGCATCGACTGCCAAAACCCAGGAGGGCCCCTGGTGCATGCAAAGGAGGTACAATTTGCCATCCTCGAGCATTGGTGAAGAGCCGTAGCCATGATTTGTTTTGAGCGGGCCGAATTCCTTGATGAAATTTCGTTGCCAGCGAATTGTTCCGTCGCGACGCAAGCAGGCAAAGTCGCCCGTGCCGAAAACAACCCACACGTGGTCGCGGTCGGCGACAGCGGTGGGCGTGGCCATGTTATGGAGATTATGAGCGGGCAATTTGCCTTGAGCTACTTCGCGATCCCACAAGGTCTGGCCGGTCTGGCGATCGATCGCGAGCACGTGCAGACCGGTGTCATCGGTTTGGGTTGTGAGATAAACTCGGTCGCCGACGACGACGGGTGAGGAAGCGCCTTTGCCGGGAAGAGGGATGCGCCAGGCGATATGATCGTTTTGGCTCCAGCGGATTGGCAGGGGACTTTCTGCGCTGACGCCGAGCCCATCCGGGCCGCGCCAGCAGGGCCAATCAGCGGCGCAAATCGAGGAGAAGGAAATCAAAGCCAGAGCAAGGAGGGGCAGGCGATGCATAGCTTGACGAGAATGGTAACCACACCCGGGCGGGGAGAGAAAAGGAAAATTCCAATCGTTTGTGAAGGCGAACAAAGGCGAACCTGAGACGCGAAAATGAAGCATGGCGCTGCATCGATGGGGGCGCGGGAATTGGCAGAGCGCGGTGAGTAATTAGTTGAGGAATTTGTTTTTGACAAAGCAGATGAGCCATCTACATTTCCCCCACTCTGGATGGGGTCGTAGCTCAGTTGGTAGAGCACCACAATGGCATTGTGGGGGTCAGGGGTTCGAATCCCCTCGGCTCCACCATCCTTCGCTCTGAACCCAAGCTTGCGTGGGTTC
>JBFMDG010000613.1:0-4795 GCA_040754135.1 Verrucomicrobiota bacterium | reverse complement strand
GCTGTTGCCATTCTCCGCCGTCACCTGGTTCAGGTTGTTGACGGTGTAGGTGATGCCCACTCCGGCCGAAACGCGCTGGGTCATGTTCCAGGCCGGGTCGTAATCGTAATTGAGGTTTTCCGTCGATTGCCCGCCTGAACCGCTCGCCGTGTCCAATTGCCCGAAATGATCGTAACCGTAATTGACGAAACTGGCGTCGGTGCGGGTCTGGCGTGTGCGTTCGTGCCGCACATTGTAAAGGTAGGCGTGCGAATTGAGCACGGTCCCGTCGTTCTTCCTGAGCGCCGTCGAGGTCATGCGAGCCACGTTGTCGTAATCGTACTCAATGAAACTGGTATTCGGCAATGTCAATTTCCGCACCATGGGCGCAGGCGATGTCGCCTGAGTGGCTTCATCGAAATAGTCGTAGGTAAATGTGCCTGCGGGGGAAGTCCCGATCTGGAGGCGCCGTGCCCCATCATAGGCGAAGGTCTGGCTCCAATAACTGACCGGGCTGGTCGGCTGCTCAAGAGACAATCCGGTCCGCAGCCGTGGAACGCTGGCGTGATAGGAAAAGCTGACGGTGTCATTGACCCATGGACCATTTTCCGTCAGGAGATTGCCGGCAGTGGTGTAGCTGAAAGTGGTTGTGCCAGAAGCATCGGTCATGCTGCTGACGCGATTGAGAGCGTCGTAAATGAAGGAAATGTCCGGGCTAGATGGATAATTGATCAGGGTCAGATTATCGGTGGGGTCGTAGCTGTAAGTTGTTGTGCCCTTGGCCGCAGTCCAGCGGCTGGTCAAGCGATCATTGGCATCGTAGCCGTAGGTGATTTTCGGATTGACCAGGTCATTGGCGTAGTATTTCTTCCAAACGCGGCCTTCGGAATCAAAATCCCACTTGGTCGTCTGGTTTTTGCCGTCAACGAGAGTGAGCAGATCGCCTGCGGTGTTGTAGGTAAACGAAATCAGCTCGTTGTTGGGTGTGGTTTCAGATGTCTTTCGCCCGGCCTCATCATACGCGTACGTTGTGACCTTGTTGAGCTGGTCCGTGTGGCTGGTTAAACCGCGGGCGGAATAAGCAAAGGATTCCTGCCCACCATCCGGCCACGAACGAGTGAGGATTCGATCGAGCCGGTCAAATGTTTGGGTGACGGTGACGCCGCGTTCGTCCGTGATGGTGATTGGGCGGTCCAGATTATCGTAAATGATCGATCGAATTGTTCCAAAGGGGTTGTTGATTGCGGTGAGGAGGCTCTGATTGTTGTAGGTGTAAGTCAATAGCTGAAGGCCATCCGATTGGCTGATCAGCCGTCCAGCCCTGTCATAAAGTCTGCTCACGCTTGTGTTATCCGGGAGCAACGTGGTCACCAAACGCCCGTTGTAATCGTAGCTGAATTGTGTCGTTTGCTGCAAAGGATTGGTGATCGATTCGACTGAGCCACATCCGCAGTACGTAAAAGTGGTTTGATTATTACGAGCGTCCGTCATGGAAATCATTTGTCGGACTGGGTTGTAACCGTAAGAACTCACATTCCCGAGGCGATCGCGATGCGAAGTGAGATCCAGAAGCGTGTAGGTAAACGTTTCGTAAGTGGCGTCTGGATAATCGATGCGAGTCAAACGCTGGAGATTGTCCCAGGTGAAAGTGCGGTTGAAGCCTCTCGGATCGGTATGACTGCTGAGGAAACTTCCCGCGTAAGTGTATTGATTAACTGTGTTGATCGGTTGATCGGTTACCGTGGAAACGAAGCCATTCTGTCCATAGGTCAGGGTGCGCGTCAGTCCGGTGGGTGTGGAGATCTGAGAGATTCTCCCGAGAGCGTCGTAAGTGTAAGTAGTCGTGTACGAGGCTGTGCCCGTATGATCGGTTTGCGTTGCGATTTTGTAACCGGTGTAGGTGTACGTCCGCAGAAGTTCATTGTTTGGTCCTGTAATGGAAAGCAGGTTTCGACCATCGGCAGAATACGCCAGAGTAAACGTACGTGTGCTCAAGCCATCACCGTAGGTTTCTGTGACAGCCGTTGGCCGGCGCATACTGTTCAACGTGTACCGGCGATACCATGTTTGTGAATCGGGAAGAACCTTTGCAATTACGGAGGGAACGGGCATCGTCCCCTCCAACAGCTCAAATTGCCGCCCAGGATAGTCATACCAAATCGTTTGGCCGTCGATAAAACCGTCAGGGCTGGGTTCTCGCAGCATGGATAACGTTCCGCCGACACGATCCAGGGGACCCGATTGCCCTTTATGATTCCAATGGCTCATACGCGCAATCTTATAATCTGTGACGGATAAATCATTAAAATTGCCGCTGACTTTAAAACCCGCGTTCAAGCCCATATATTGTTTCCGGTTCCAGCGAAAGCTGTTCCGCGCGTGGGTGGCAGCGCCGTCTATGAAATTAGGAAACGGCAAAGTCGGCCGATCTTCAGCAGGCCATGCGCTTGGCACAAGCACTGTTTGATTGTTTGGGTTTAGGTAATAGGAATTATCGCGATAAAGCACCAATTGCTTATTACCATCGGCTTCTGTAATCGTGCAGGCTCGATTCACAATATAGGGAGGCTCTTGCAGAAATCCCAACGCTGTTCCTGTGTGCGAAAAGGAGGTAGTGCCGTAGGGCGTGGCGTATGATGTCATCCAGCCTTGGATGTCGTACGTGAAGCTCGAGGTTATGCCTGCAGCATCGGTAATGCTAACCAACCGACCACTGCTGTCATAGGCTATTCCAACTGATCTGCCATAAGGATCAGTCACGCTGGTAATTCGATCGGCGTAGTTTGGGTTCCAATATCCGAATGCCGTCACTCGATTGTCGTGATCCACCAGAGAATTCAAAATGACCTTCCCATTGGCCTGCCCGTAGTTCAACGTGAGAGTTCTCCCCAGCCGATCAATGTGCTGACCCAGGTAAATATGCTGCCAGCCACTATAAAAACTGAACACGTAAGTAAACTTTTGCACAGCGCCGCGCGGAAATGCCACGTCGATCGTCCCATTTTGGTTCACAGTGGGGGTGCTACCCGTTTTGTATTCGGGCATTCCCGCAACGTGATGGCGAACGCCGCCTCGAGCTGCGTAAAGTTTCAAGTTATTTGATGGGTCCACTTCGAAGTATGTCAGTCGATTGCATTCCCAGTTTGGCCCTAATCCAAAACCGAAATTGTTGTTGCGAGCGTTTCGCTGCTTGTACGTGATTCTAAAAGGCTGCCTTCGTCCGGAGGATTTCGTGTAGCGCATTGGAGTATCTGTAACCCAAAGATTTATGTATGGCTCGGAAACCTCCCAAACAGGCATGCCTACGTTACAAGGAGGCGCGTTGGTCTCGCCCCCGTCGGATGGTTGACACGCGTCACTATTAGGATCATGTGCAGCGGATGGATTGTCACAATCTTCCTCCTCTTCATCCTCCGGGTAGCACGGGTCGTCGTCATCATCTTGAATGTCGTTTGGTGCCCCTCGTCCGAAAATGCGCGCTGTTTCCTGTCGAGTTAAAATGCGGAACCCAGGGAGTTGCTTATCTGCGGGAACTAAAAAGTGGCCACTGGCCTCGGCGTTGAGAATGCCCCGCTCCATCCACACAGTATGTTCAAATGTCGGATCTTCGACTTTGAATCGCTCCCCGTTCTGCTCCGTAATCGCCGCAAAGTGATCCAATTTCCAATGAACGACTGAAGGTACTGGGATTTCATTGCCTGCAAGGCGTTGCAGCGGCTGCACGTCCAGGCCCGATTCAGCGGCAAGATCTTGCAATTGCGCCATCGAAAACCCAGTGGCTGGGGATCCCAAGTTCAAAATCGTCTTGATTGTTGTGAGGTTTGTCGCAATCGCTTTTGTTGTTACGAGCAATCTGGATAACGCAAAGGTGCCGCAACGGAAACAGTTTTCAGGCTGCGAACGCATTTTTACGTAAGCCTCGATGGTACCGTTGAATTTGCTCTGGAGTGCCCCTCCGTCCAGCACACGGTTGGATGTTTCAGTCAAGATCAAGCCTAAAGTCTCAGTGCGTCCAAGGCTGGCTAAGAGGCGAGTCCAGTGCACCAGGGCATAATCGGCCAGTTTCTTGGAATTCCCGCCCTTCGCGAATTTCGTGGAGTTCCAAACGGCTTCCCAGTGAGCTAAAGCCAAGCTGTAGCGGCCTGTGTGCCGGTGAAAGTGTCCCAAATTATTTTGTAAGGAGGGCGTCCAGATGGAATCCGGATGGGTGGCGATGAACTCCTCCAGCATGGGAATACCCACGGCTGGACCGTGTTCTCGCATCAGATCGATGGCGGCCCAAAGCCGTTGGGCTTCTGTCTCATCCACCTGAACCCCGTCCGGTAGAATCATCGGTTCGAGGAAGACAGGTGCTTGCATAATCCGTTGTGCCGCGGGCAAGCGCATTAACTCAGGATCCAGTGGCACTTGAGACAAAAGCGGGGTGCAAACGAACGCCACACCAAGAAATATTGAGCGGACCAATTTCATTCCATTCTCCTTTCGGTTATGCAGAGCTGCTTTGAACTGTGTTTAGTTTTTGTTTCCCCCGCAGCCGGAAAGTCAGAGACTGCTTCCTGACGGCTCTGTCCTGAAAACACGCGAAACAGTCCCTCAATTTTCCTGACTTGCTGGAAGACTTTTCCTTTAGGTGAAGAAACGGCGAGCCACCCGAAAAGAAGTTATCGCTCCAGAACTATTAGCGGTAATTAAAAGCAGGAATTCACTGGTTGTCTATAGGGGAAACCCTGATTTCGGGTATCGGGGAGCAGTCAATTTGCCAACGATTTTACCCTGAATAAGCTGTCCGTACAAATACGGACAATCGCCTGATTTT
>JBFMDG010000612.1:0-4800 GCA_040754135.1 Verrucomicrobiota bacterium | reverse complement strand
GCTTCGTCGCATTTTATCTTTTCGAAGGAGAGTTCGACACGAATCTGCTCGCTACGATTGCGAGTTCCGGCGCCGGTGCGTTGAGCAATTTGACTTTGTTGGCGAGTTTCCCGTCGCTCCCAATCACCACCGCAAGCGTGACGGTTTCGAACTTGAACCCGCAACTCGATCACCTCGCCGCGATTGAATTTTATGCGGAAACGAAAAACACGACCCAACCGGTGCCGGTCGTGCAGGCGGGTTCTTCGAGTTGGAATTTCGTGTTGTATCTCGGAGGCATTGAGACGAACGAAGTCACACTTGAAATCACCAACTCAACCTCCGGGATTGTGATCACCTGGCCCACAAATGGGACAAGCCAGTTGAACCTCACCGCCACCACTGATTTGACTCAAACCGGCGCTTCGCCGCCCCCCCGTGCTGTCTTTCACGGCGCCTCATCCGGATCGGCGTGGGAGCGCGTCTCGACGAAAGTCGAGGTCAACCAGCAGGGACGATTTCAGGTGGTGATTCCGGCAGAGGCGCCGCGCCGATTTTTCCGGCTGGAATAAAGCGGATGCGGCAACCAGAATGCCGGCATTCAACTCAACCGATGCGCTCGGCCAAGTTGGAGGATAGACATGAAGCCAAACTCCGCCTGCCCTTTTGCGGCATTGCTCATCACGCTCGCGACTGTGGCGAATGCTTCGTTTGCGGCTGAATCCAACACCAGCCAATCCACCGAGGCGCGTTTCCTCGACCGGCAACGCTATCTCTGGTTTCAGGTTCCTATTGAAGTTTCAGGCATTTCGCCGCAAGCCGAATTCATCCCGATTCGCCAGGCCATTGATTTCGGCGCGATCCTCAAAACGCTGCAGGTTCGTGGACTCGTGGACGAACGAACCTTGCGCATCAAGGAAGCCCGCGGCAAACGCGACGAAGAGTTTCCAGTGCAATATTCTCCGGCCCGCCAGCCTCGCCTCCAGGGGCGCCGATTTCTTGAAGGCACTTCCACCAACGCAAGTTTTATCTCCGAATTTGAAGCCACGAACCCACCGCCCGAATTGCAGCAGAAAGGCGAAGTGTGCTGGATCGTGCGCAAGTCCTCGGAAGCGGCCGAGGCGGACAACGCCAAATCAGAGCATAAACGTCAATTCCGTCTGGAATTTGGCGTGCCTCGGAGCGGGCGAGCCGTGCAGGTTCCTTTCGAACCTTTCAATGTGCGGTTTTTCGATGAAGAAGGCCGCGCCACGCCGAACCGCGATTTTGGCCGGATGCAAATCCACCCGCAATGGCCGGTGGACGGCGAAATCCGGTTATGGCAAGCGCGGCAACTCATCACCGCTTACCATGTCGGCCCCTTTCTCAATTCGAGTGCTCCGGCTGCTCGAGCCGCTTCGCACTTGCGCCGCCCGTTCTTTTTTCCTGTGCACAGTCCGGATGGCATCAGCCTGACGGAATTCGGCAAACCCAACGATCCGACGGGCAGTCATGCCCATCATTACTCGCTGTGGATCGCACACGCCAATGTGGATGGGCATGATTTTTGGTCCGAGCGCGGCGGCTCCATTTTGCACGAGCAACTCGAATTGCAGGAGGATGGTCCGGTGTTTTGCCGGTTCATTCAACGCACACGCTGGCGTTTCGGCGAAAGCGATCTCCTCCAGGAACGCCGCCAGGTCACCGCCTACGTTGCCACGGAGAATTTTCGATTGCTCGATATCGAACTCGAATTGATGCCGGCGGGCGCCAAAACAGTAACCCTCGGAAGGACCTCGTTTGGTTTATTAGCAGTTCGTGTCGCGCAATCCATGACCGTTTTCGATGGCGGCGGAGAAATCCTGAATGCCAAGGGCGATCGCAACGAACAAACCGCGCATCTTCAGCGCGCCGCCTGGCTCGATCAATCCGGACCGGTCGCCGCCCGTCAATGGGCAGGCATTGCCATGCTTGATCATCCCTCGAATCTGAATCATCCGACCGGATGGCATTGCCGAAATGATGGGTGGGCCGGCGCGGCATTTAATATGGAAACTCCGCACACGCTCGAACCCCAAACCACCTTAAAACTTCGTTACCGGCTGGTGCTGCATCGTCAGGACGCCGTCAAAGCGCGCATTGGACAGCGATTCGCCGAGTTTAGCGCCGAGCCTTCCATTCAAGTCGGCGCGGCCTATCGACCGGATCGGGGAGCGGAATAATTTTGCTCGCCTTGCAGCCGCCGCAAACTGAAATTCTGCGCGGTTGAACAGAAAAATGCCCGGCAACATGGAACCATCCGAAAAACAAATCGAACTCGCTCGCACCGTGCAATCGCTCGGGATTGAATCTTATGCGCGGCATCTCTTTCTTTGTGCCGATCAAACCGAGCCGCAATGCTGCACTCGAGAAGAGGGGCTGGCAGCGTGGGAATTTTTGAAAGCGCGCCTCAAGGAGTTAAAGCTTTCGTCCGGCGCGCATCCGAAAGTTTACCGCACCAAAGCCAATTGCCTGCGCGTTTGCTGTCATGGGCCGATCGCCGTGGTTTATCCGGAGGGCGTTTGGTATCACTCGTGCACCCCCGCAGTGCTCGAACGCATCATTCAGGAACATCTCATCGGCGGATGCGTGGTCGAAGAGTTTGTTTTTGCCCGCAACGCCATTTGCGGCAAAACCGCGACTTGAAATCGGTTGACCAACACATCGATGCAACTGAGAAGATCTAAGCAGAAAGATCCGAGGAGGCGGGCGCCGTTCCGATGGATCTGACACGCATCAATGCGTGCGCCTTTCGCTTATTTCAACGCGCTCTCGACCATCTTCTTGAAATCGGCTTGAGCCCCTTTCACCACTTCGGTCGGGCCGGTCATGCGGATAAAAACGCTTCCTTCCTTTCCTTCGATGATTCCTCCCATCAAAGCATAATT
This sequence comes from Verrucomicrobiota bacterium, assembly GCA_040754135.1. Taxonomy (GTDB): domain Bacteria; phylum Verrucomicrobiota; class Verrucomicrobiia; order Limisphaerales; family SIBE01; genus JBFMDG01. The sequence continues at coordinate 1,915 of JBFMDG010000612.1, read as the reverse complement.
TTTCATCGGGGTCTGTTGTTGGCCGGGCAGACCGCTCAAGTAAGTCCCTTCTGCATGCACATAGGTGACTTTCGTTTTGCCGATGGTTGTCTCTTCCGTTTTGGCGTTGATCTTGTCGCGCGGTTCCTGAAATTGACGAAACCAGCGTTCGACATTGTCCCGGGTGCCGCCTCCAGCCCCTTGCCCAAAATGGAAAAACACCACCTCGGCGCCGGTCTTTGACGCTTCGTCGGGCACGCGCAGTTGTGCTTTGCGCATCGGAGAACTCACCTCGATCCATTCCCATTTGGGCGGGCGCGTGAAACTGAATTCGCTGACAGAGAATTTTGCGGGAGCCTCGGCGGCGGGGAGAAGAGCGGTGCTCAGCCACGCCATTCCAGCGATCAGAAACAGTTTTGAAAAAGTCGAGCGCATGCCGAGTTCGTAATGCAGTCGCCTCGGAAAGTCAACGGCACCTTGGGCATGGTGGGCATGGTTCTCACAGCAAAAGCTTGTTTCTCGCGGTTCCTGTGTTAACGGTGGCGCATGTTGCCAACACGGGAAGGTTCGTTTCGATTGTTCCGCTTCGCCGGAATTGATCTTTATTTACATTGGTCCTGGTTTCTCGTGGCGGCCTATGTGGTGTTTTACCGCCGAAGCGTCTATGGCTCCCCCATGTGGAATGCGCTCGAATACCTCGCTCTTTTTCTCATCGTGATGCTCCATGAATTCGGCCATGCCCTGGCTTGCCGGCAGGTCGGCGGGCGCGCTGATCAAATCGTGCTCTGGCCTCTCGGAGGCGTGGCCTACGTTGATCCGCCGCCACGGCCCGGCCCGACGCTCTGGAGCATCGCGGCTGGTCCGCTGGTCAATGTGCTGCTGGTTCCCGTTTTTGAACTGCTCCTGATGTGGAGCCGCGCCGAAGGCTTGCGGTCGAGTCTGCCTGACTTTTACACCTTTTTGCAGATTGCTCGCTTCATCAACATTATCCTTCTTGTGTTCAATCTGCTGCCCATTTACCCGCTCGATGGCGGCCAGATTTTTCAATGCCTGCTTTGGTTCGTGGTCGGCCGCGCTCGAAGTCTGCTGATTGCCGCTGCCATTGGCATGGTTGGGGGAGTGGGCTTAATCGGTTATGCCCTGTTAACGCGATCCATTTGGGTGCTGCTGCTGGCCGTCTTTATGATGATGAACTGCTGGTCCGGTCTTCGATATGGACTTGCCCTTGGACGCGCTGCAAAACTTCCACGGCGCAACGGATTCTCCTGTCCCGCATGCCATGAAGCGCCGCGCGTGGGCCGGTACTGGACCTGTTCTCAATGCCGAAATGTGATCGACATTTTCGAAACCCAAGGCCAATGCCCGTTTTGCGGAGCGCAATACTCCGAAATCCTCTGCCCCGAATGCGGTGAAACCAACTCGCTCGCGCGCTGGATCCGCCCCAGCAATGCTCCCCCAAGAATGTAAAAAGTAAGCCGTTGGATTGGTGAACCGGCCTTAAGGAGATGTTCTGATGGGCACATTGCGCCAGCGTTTTGATTCGAGAGGGAGTAATGCCAGTGGATCCGATCGGATCAGCACGCGAGCACTTGGCAACGCGCGGTGTCAATTCTGCCGAACCGGTCCAAACCGGATCTCGCAGTTGAATGGACCACGAATCACACGATATGGTGGAATAGATTCTTTGGAAAACTCCTCCTCAAACAGTTGCTGTGTTTGAAATTCTCAGACAGACGCACAGCTGCTCCTTTCATTTCATTCCGTGTGGTTCGTGTGGCTCGTGGGTCACTCGTCTGGTTTGTTACGGATTAATTCTGTCTCTGATTTGACACCCCTGAAACTTCTCCTTAGGTTTCAGCGAAAACTGAATTCTGGACGAGGTTGTATCCGTGTTATTTCCTTCGCCATCTCGGCCGTCGCATTCACGAGTGGCCAT
>JBFMDG010000611.1:0-4822 GCA_040754135.1 Verrucomicrobiota bacterium | reverse complement strand
TCCGGTTCGCTTAACTTCTGTTTCGGCGGCATCTGCAGATCTTCATCCGTGTACCGCACCGCGAGGATCAAGCGGCTCTTGTCCGGTTCTCCAGGGACAATGGCCGGACCTGAGTCGCCGCCGCGCATCCAGGCTTCGCGAGTGTCCAGAAGCAGTCCGCCTTTTACTTTTTCGGCCTCGGCGCTGTGACAGGAATAACATTTGTCGGCGAGCACCGGGCGGATTTTGGATTCAAAGAACGCCAGTTGTTCCGGCGAAAGGGCCGGCGCGCCCTGCGCCACAGCCGCGAGCGCGGTCGCGTTGAACGCCAACCCGCATAGGCCCAGGACGAGAATGATGTTGGCCCGTTTCACAACCGGTATTTGACAGGCAAATGGCAAATAAGTTCTAGGGAATTTATCCATAACGCGGGCCATTGCGAAAGGAGCAAATGTGCTATTTTGGGCGCGATGCAACGCGTTTTTCTTTTGTCCCCCGCTCATTGCGGCGGCCGGCGCGCCCGAATGATACTCAATCCGGAGGCGCGCTTTGATCTGGCCATGCGCCTGCGCCAGCATGGGGCGCCGCTCGGGGAAGTGTTCAGTTTCATGAGCGGACTCTATTTCCGCGGCAAGCTGGCGTATGCCCGCGCTTTTGCGCACACCACTGCTTCCATCGACGGCGGCGTAATGGTCATCACCCCCAATCGCGGCTTGGTTCCGGCCCATGCCAAAATCGGAATCAAAGATCTCCAACAACTCGGCCAGGTGCCGGTCGATCCCGAAGAGCCGCGCTACGTCAGGCCATTGCGCCGCGACGCGCGCGCTTTGGCGCGAGGACTTGGCCCTGCCGATCGAGTGGTGCTGCTCGGAAGCATCGGCACGCAAAAATATGCCGAGGTCTTGTTGCCCATCCTCGGCGATCGACTTTTTTTCCCATCCGCATTCATCGGGCGCGGCGATATGAGCCGCGGCGGGCTTTTGTTGCGGTGCGTTTCTGATCGAACGGAACTCGAATACATTCCGGTCCAGGGAGCAATTCGCAAAGGACGCCGCCCACCCAAATTGGAACCGCGCCAACGGGGCTATAAGATCATGCACCCCGAAATCAACTGCGATCCCGCGCAATAATTTCGTTGTTGCGATGTTGCGATATTGCATTGCCACTTGCTCGATTCCAGACGGTCGGTAATCTCGCGTCGATGCATGTTTTGAAATTTGATTCTGAGACCGCTTGGGTGGATGCCGTGGCCAGTCTGTGGCGCGACCGGTTGCGCCTCAAACCAGACTTGCGCATGTGTCTGCCGTCCGGCCACACGCCGAATCCCATCTTCGCTGCCATGATCAAATCGGTGGCGGCTGGTCAGGTCACATTTCGCGATGCCGAGGTTTTCGCACTCGATGAATACGGCGGACTGCATCCGAGTGACCCGGGCAAATGCGTGAACATGCTCCGCCACTACCTCCTCGATCACGTGGACCTTCCCTCGAACCGCTTTCATGGAATTGATGTGGACGCTGCGGATGTGGACGAGGTTTGCCGCCAGTACGATCAACTCATCGGGTCCGGGTTCGATCTGACCTTGCTCGGTTTGGGCGTCAATGGCCATCTCGGGATCAATGAACCGGGATCGGATCCCAACAGTCCGACACGGCGAGTGGATCTCGATCCGATCACCACGCAAGGAACCACGCGCTACTTGACCCATGGACATTTGCCAACTTGGGGGGCGACAGTCGGTTTGAAGCCGCTTTTAGGATCAAAGGAAGTGTGGCTCATGGCCAATGGCCCTCATAAAATGGAAATTGTGCAACGGGTCCTCGAAGGAGAAATCTCGAATCAGATTCCCGCCTCGCTGCTTCGCAATCATCCCAATGCCTGGCTGATCGTCGATGCCAAAGCCGGCCAGGCAATTTGATTCTTTGATCCAAACCTCACTCGGCTCCACCGCCGCCCACGGCGCAGAATTTCATTTCCACGATCTGGCCAGTGCATCCTGTTCGTGAGCGCATCAGCGCCGGGGACGTTCCGGATCGGTAAAGGGCGGCAAATCAAATTTCACTGGAGCGGCGCCGACTCGCGGATCTTTGGCCTCGGCCAGTAATTCCATGAGGCGCAGCTGGAGTTCTTTTTTTTGTGCGGCGTAGCGCAATTCATTCGCCACATTGCGTAATTGGTCGGGATCCTCACGGAGATCATACAACTCTTCCATCGGCCGTTTGCCAAAAGCCCTTTCGAAAAAGCGCTTTCCTTCCGGCTCATTGCGACGCGCCACCAGCCAGGCTTTTGTTGGACTGGCATCGAAATCGGGAAAGGCCACGCGCGTGTTGGTCTCAAGTTCGAGCGGCGTTGGCGCGCTCGTCTCGGTCACGGCGTAGGGCGCTCCCATCGGCCATCGATCCGGCTCGAAATTTCGAATGTACAAATAATCCCTCGTTCGCAGCGCGCGCATCGGGTAAGGCAAATTCCCTTCACGCGCCGCGCCGACGTGCCGTTCGCGGCCGGTGATAACAAAAGTGCGCGAGGGATCGATTTGACCGCTCGCGCTGGATTTCAGTTGGGCGGCAATGCTGCGTCCACTCATGCCAGGTGGAATGGGTGCGCCGCCGATTTCCAGAAATGTGGGCGCAAGATCCATCAGTTTGACGAAATCTTCGACCATTCTTCCGCCGGTTTTTCCCGGCCAGCGCGCGACGAGGGCCACCGCGCTTCCGAAATCGTAGAGGTTGCATTTTCCGCCGGGCACTCCGGGCATGCCGTGGTCGCCGCTCACCACCACGAGCGTGCGTTCGAGTTCGCCGGTTTGTTCCAGGCGTTTTAGCAATACGCCGACGTAGGAATCGAAAGCCTGGCATTCACCGAGATAATCCACCACATCTTCACGCACTTCGGGCGCGTCCGGAAGCCAGCCGGGCATCTTGTTTTTCAAAGTTTCGGGATCGATGTCCCAAAGCTTTTTGCCGGAGCCTTTGATCCAGGTTCGATGGGTGGTGGTGGCGCCGAACCAGTAAAGCCACGGTTGCCCAGGTTTGCGATCGGCGAGAAAGGCATCAAAGTTTTCGCGCACTTGCGCCAGTATTTTTTCGCGGGCTTCACCTGCGGAGAGCCCTTGTTGAATCAATTTTGTCGCCTCTTCGGAAAAGTTGTTGGGAGCGCGCCCCGCTTTTTCATACGCGAACGTTTGTCCGCCAAAGGGGGCATCCGCGGGCGTGCCCGGGCTCCAAACTTTGTAGCTCTTGCCGATGTGATATCCGGCCTGGCGCAGCAGCAAAGGGAATGTCGGAATGTTGGTGTCCCAGATGGCGCCCTGGAGAATGGCGCCGCGTCCGGTGTTCCACCAATAACGGCCCGAAAGCAGCGCACTGCGGCAAGGAGTGCAGGAGGGCGCCGGGACAAAAGCGTTGCGAAAAAGCACCCCCTCGCGCGCGACGCGATCGATATGGGGAGTGCGGATGACTTGATTGAGTGAGGGATGCGATTCGATTTTCGCGTAAGCGCTGGCGTAACGCCCCCAATCATCGGCGAAACAGAACAAAATGTTGAGGCGATTGGTTTCCTGGGCGCCCATGACGACGGGGTAGAAAAGTGCGAGCAAAGAGGTGATGCAGAATGCGAGCCGCAAGGTCATGGCTCGATGATGCGCGAAGCGGACGCTGGATTCAATTCCGGAGCAATGGCCTGCGTCCGGACGAGTCGAAGGAAAATCGCCGGTTAATCGGCGGGGCGAATGATCGCCACTACCATGGCCGAAGGATTGAGGAATTTTTGCACGGCCTGATGGATATCCGTGAGGCTGACGGTTTCGTATTGGGAATCTTCGATATCGGAATTGCCGTAGCCGAGCCCATAAAGTTCATCGAGAGCGGTCATTGTGGCGACCGTGCCGAGATCTTGCCGCGCGATTTTTTTCTGGCCGATCAATTTGGCTTTGGCGCGTTTCAGTTCTGTTTCGGTAAGGCCTTCGAGCCGGAGCGATTCGATTTCTTTTAAGATTTCCAGTTCCACCAATCCGATTTTCTCGGGGGCGGTTCCTGCATAAAACGCGAAGTAACCTGGCTGTAATCCGAGAAAATTCTGAGCGCCGACGTAATAAGCGAGGCCGAGATTTTCGCGGATGCGAACAAAGAGGCGCGAGCCGAGATCGCTGAGCGCTTCCTGCAACAATTCCAGCGCGAAGCGATTTGGGTCATGCATGCTCACGCCGGGAAATCCAATGACAATGACGGCTTGCTTTTTGTCGCGCGTTTCCTCGATGCGGATGACTTCGCGGAGGCGATGCGACCACTCGGCGGAAGTGAACAAGCCCGATCCGCGCGGCCAGCGATCCAGAAATTTTTCAACGGCCGCTTGAGCTTCCGCCGGCCGAACGTCGCCATAAATTGCGAGCACGCAATTGTTCGGCACGATGAGGTGTTGCCGCATGGTGGCGAGATCCGGCACCTGCAATCGCGTGACAGATTCCTCCGTGCCCAAGGCATCGAGGCCATACCCTTCCGCGCCGTAGAGGGCGCGGCGCATGGCGCGGCTGGCGCTGTGGAGGATCTGATCTTTTTGCGCGCGAATGGCTGCGAGCTGGCTTTCCCGTTCGCGCTCCAATGCGCTGGTTGGAAGGGAGGCGTTCAGGAGCACGTCGCTCGTCAATTCCAGCCCCTGCACAAAATCGGTGCTGAGCACTTCTGCGCTCACACCCAGACTGTTGTTGCCGCCGTAGCTTTCGATGGTGCCGCCGAGGGATTCGATTTCGGTGACGATTTGTTCGGCCGTGCGGGTGAAGGTGCCTTTCAGGAGCAACTTCGAAAGCAGTTGCGTGGCGCCATTGTTGGCGGCGCATTCGGCCAGCACC
>JBFMDG010000610.1:0-4829 GCA_040754135.1 Verrucomicrobiota bacterium | reverse complement strand
CCGATCCGTTTACAAACAGGCCTCTCTCAACGGTTCCCCAACCGTGAAAATTAGCCCGGTCACAAGTGAGCGGGCTTCCCTTTTTCGCGGCGCGGCCAATCTGCCATTTTGCATCCCAAACTATGGACCGTCTTGCGGTGAGCCGATTCCCATTTCAAATTCAAGGCAGGCCAGGCGCAATTGAAGCCTGTCCGTCCAGACAGAAAAGCGAAGCCATGTTCCCCTGCTCCGCGCTTAAACGCGCTTCTCGGATAATTGGTGACAAGTCGGGTTCTGACCAATGTGCGGAATCTCGCACCATTTCCAGAACTCGAGCAATGATCGGATCGCTTGCTCCAACTCCACCGGCGACGTCGGCTTTGTCAGGTAGGCATTTGCCCCCAGGCAATAAGCGTATTTCACGTCTCCCGGATCTTTTGAGGAAGTCATCACCACCGTCGGCACGACCATGAAATCGGGATGTTCATGCAGCCATTTCAACAATTCGAATCCGTTGAATCTTGGCATTTTTAAATCCGTAACGAGCAAACGCGGAAAGGGGTAATGCCTGCGATCGGCGTAGGTCCCACGCCCTTCCAGGTATTCGATTGTTTCCATCCCGTCCGGACAGACATGCGGGGTGCGCCGGAATCCGCACTTTTGAAATGCGCGCTGGATGAAATAAGCGTCGTTCGGATCGTCTTCGGCAATCAGCACCAGCCCTTCGAGTGAAATCATAGTTGCCAATGTTCTGTTTTTGCCCGGTTCCAGTTCCCCGGACTGCGAAGAACCGTCGAAGTCCGAGCCATCCTGTTTTTGAATTTGTTCACCTCTCCTTTTCTAAAACAGAAGCAGCTCCATTTTGCCGTACGTCGAAGGCTGCCGCAACTCGCCGAATGATTTTAATGATGAACTCCGACTGACTCAATCGGTGTGGGCGCGAGGCAGTTCAATCCAAAACCGTGCGCCGCGGGCCGGTTCGGACTCGACTCCGACACGTCCATTCATGCGTTCGACGGCTTTCTGGACAATGGCCAGGCCGATGCCGGTGCCGGGATAAAGCCGCGGATCATCATGCAAGCGTTGAAAGACGCCGAAGATGCGTTCCTGTTGTTCCTTGGCAATGCCGATGCCCTTGTCCTCGACCCATAAACGAATCGAGGTTCCGCGTTCCTCGCAAAAAATCCGCACCTGCGGGGTTTGTCCTTTGGCCACGAATTTGACCGCGTTGCTGAGCAGATTGGAAATGCATTGCGTCAAGGCGGCGACGTTTGCGCGGACTTTGACGTCATGGCACGCGATTTCAATTTGCGCGATGTGGGCTTTCACGTCGGGATATTGATGAACAATATCTTCAATCAACTCGCGCAAATCCACGTTCTCTAATGGCATGTCGGCCCGGCCAAGCCGGCTGAAGGTGAGCACATCCTGAATGAGACGATCGAGCCGCCGGGCGGCGGTGGAGATGCGGTTCAACAAGGTGCGAGCCTGCTCATCCAATTTTCCGGCGTAATCTTCCTCGAGCACATGCGCATAACCGGCCATGGCGCGAAGCGGACCGCGCATGTCGTGGGTGATGCTGTAGGAAAACGCTTCCAAATCGAGAATGGTATCCTGAAGCGAGCGGGTGCGCTCGGCGACAGCCTCTTCGAGATCCGCAGCGCGCCGGGCAATTTGTTCCCGCGCCATGCGGAGTTCCGTTTCAGTATTGCGCTGTTCGGTAATGTCGGTGTTCGTGCCAAACCAACGCACCACCCGGCCTTGCGCATCACGAATCGGCACGGCGCGAGTGAGAAACCAGCGGTATTCGCCCGTCTTGCTGCGCAACGGAAAGGTATCTTCCCAATGCTCGCCTGTCTCCAGAGCCTGGCGCCATTTTTCAGAAACACGTTCGAGGTGTCCCGGATGATGCACCTTTTGCCAACCCCAACCGCGCATCTCGGCCAGTGTCGTGCCGGTGTAATCGAACCACCGTTGGTTGTACCAAAAGATCCAACCCTGCGCGTCCGCCATCCAGGCGAACTGAGCAATGTTATCCGCCAGCGTGCGAAATCGCTCTTCACTCTCGCGCAATTCCTCCTCCTTGCGCTTGCGCTCGGTGACATCCCGCACAAACGCCGTGAAAAGTGGATCGCCGTCCATCGGAACCCGGAACACCTCGAGTTCACAAGGAAACTCCGAACCATTGGCGCGCTTGGCGGTCAGCTCGACGCGCCGCCCCAGAATATGGCTTTCGCCCGTGGTCAAATAACGGCTAAACCCGCGCAGATGCGCTTCGCGCAGCGACGGGGGCACGATTAAATCTTCAATGCGCCCGCCCAAAGCCTGAGCGCGCGTGTAACCAAACATCCGTTCCGCCGCCGGGTTGAACTCGATGACCTCGCGCCGGTGGTTAATGGTAATAATCGCGTCGAGCGCGGAATTCAGAATGCCGGTTTTCAATGCCTCGCTTTGGCGTTGCGCCTCCTCGGCGCTTTTGCGCGCGGTAATATCGCGCACGATGCTCGAAGCACTGACCAAGTGCCCTTCCCGATTGCGAATGGGAGAAATCGTTACGGAAACATCGAGGCGCGTGCCGGACTTGTGCGTGCGCACCGTTTCGAAGTGTTCGAGACGCTCTCCCTGCCGCAGCCGCGCCATAATTTCCACCTCCTGCTGCATGAGATCGGGAGGAATAATAATGGAAATCGGCTGCCCGACCGCTTCCCCAGCCGCATAACCAAAGAGGCGTTCCGCCGCTTTGTTCCAACTCAAAATCGTCCCGTGCCCATCCAGCGCCTTGCCGATAATGGCATCGTCGGATGATTCCACGATTGCGGCGAGAAAGGCCGCTGCCTCGATCCGCTTTTGTTCTACCGGGTGGCTGCGCGCGCTGGGCTCATCCTGCCGGGAATGATCAGGGCCGCTCACCGAAGCAGGCGATTTTGGTGGCGAGTTCGACATTCGTTCCTGTTAACCGATTCCCTTGCGACAGGACATCTCGACGATACTCAAATGTCCGGCAAATTCAATCGGGCTCCGGCCTGAGCACGCGGGTGGAATCTGCACGCGGCGGCTTCAGGCGCGCTCCGCAGGGCTTGCCACGACCGCTGCAAGACTTCATCGCCTTCATGACGATGCGAGATCGAAGGCAAGGTCGCAGTCATTAAAATCAGGGTTTCCCCGAGTTGCAATTTGAAATGAACCCGCCAACTTCCAGCGATGCCGAAAAACCAAACGATCTTGCTGGTGGAAGATTTGCAATCGGATGTGCTCTTGACGCAACGAGTTTTCCAAGTGCATGCGCCCGCCTACGACCTCCACGCCGTGAGCAATGGCGAGTCGGCCATGAAATATCTGCAGCACCGCAACAAAGATCTGCCCAAACTGATTTTGCTCGATTTGAAATTGCCGGGCATCTCCGGATTCGAGTTGTTGAAGTGGATTCATTGCCAGCCGGAACGTTTGCGTAATGTTCCTATCGTCATCCTTTCGGGCTCGAAGAATGTGGACGATGCAAAAACCTGCCAGCATCTCGGCGCCAAGGCTTACCTCGTCAAACCGATCTCGCCAGAGGCGCTCAAACAAATGCTGCAACAGCTCTGCCCAGAAACGGTTCCCGTAGCGTGACACGATCCGATCGACGCCATTCGGCTGCTGGTTTCAGCCGTCTTCAGCCTGTCGGTCCTGACTCTTGGTAGGCTTGCAGCGCCAGGGCGGCCTCTTTATTCTTCAGCCCCATGATCCATTCCAGGTTTTGCCGTTCCTTGGTTTCAGTGGCGACTGCGCTTTTTTGCACTCTGCAACTCGACGCCGCCACGCCGCTGCCGGAAAATCTCGTCGCCGAAAACATCCCGCCAGTGCCTCCCGAATTAAGCGCGAATGCCGCGCGTTACCTCGAATTCCGCTCGGCTTCGTTCCAGGGTTGGCATCCCTCGCGCCGCGAATTGCTCCTGACCACGCGCTTTGCCGACACCATGCAGTTGCATCATTTGAAATCGCCCGGCGGCGCCCGCAAACAACTTACCTTTTTGCCAGAACCGGTTGGAGCCGGCGCCTTCAACCCCAATGAAGGTTCATTCATCGTTTTTTCCCAGGACAAAGGAGGCGGCGAATTCTTCCAGCTCTTTCGATACGACCTCGAAGATGGAAAAATCAGTCTGCTCACCGATGGCAAATCGCGCAACGCCGGCGCGCGCTGGTCCAATCGTGGTCCGTGGCTTGCCTACTCCTCGACGCGCCGCACCGGGCGCGACAATGATCTTTACGTGATCGATCCAAAACAACCGTCGAGCGATCGCCTGCTCATGCAGGTGTCCGGCGGCGGCTGGCAAATCCAGGATTGGTCCGAAGACGATTCGCAATTGCTCGTGATGGAATATGTGTCGATCAACGAAAGTTATCTCTACCGCGTGGATGCAAAAACCGGCGCCAAGGAATTGCTCACGCCCAAGACACCGGAGAAAATCGCTTATGGCCAGGCGCAATTCGCCAAGGGCGCGCGCGCGGTTTACCTCACCACCGACAAAGATTCCGAATTTCAACGACTCGCCCGGCTCGATCTCGAGTCGCGGCAACTGACACCATTGACGACGGACATTCGTTGGGACGTGGACGAATTTGATTTGTCGCCGGACGGAAAGGTCCTCGCCTTTGTCACGAATGAAAACGGGATCGGCGTGCTGCACCTTTGGGATACCGGCCAGAACCGGGAAATCCCCGCGCCGAAACTGCCCATCGGCGTGCTCTCGGGTCTGAAATGGCATAAGAACAGCCGCGATCTCGGTTTCAATTTGAGTTCGGCCAAATCGCCCGCGGATATTTATTCCTTTGATCTGGCCACGGGACGGATCGATCGCTGGACCGAGAGC
>JBFMDG010000609.1:0-4852 GCA_040754135.1 Verrucomicrobiota bacterium | reverse complement strand
CGCGGCAAGCCGCAACAGATTGGCCTCCTCCGCGTCAAAGAGCGAACGCACAATGAGGAAGCCATTGCAGTGAAATTCGTCGATCTGAGTTTGGGAAAGGACCTGATCAGGCATATCACAACTCCGGTTGGGTGATTTAGGAGCATGCTGCCCGTCTCCTGAACCAAAGTCAAATCTCGGTGCTTTTTCGCGGGCCTCCTGACGAGGGCAGGTGTGGGCACGTCTGTATTGCCGTGGGCAATGGGATTGACTGCCCGTCGAGCAGGCAATGCATTCGTTTCCGGGCCGTTCGGCGCTCTCGATCAGAAATGTGTTCTCGATCGCTGGTCTGATAGGTTTGGCATTTTTCTCGGTTCGAATTGGACTCCTGGCAGGTGCCGGCCGCGCGGCATCTCGTGCGGAAAGCTGCGGAAAGCTGCGGAAAGCCGCTTACCTTGACTTGAGATTTTCACTCCATTACGGTTCGCGCCATGAAATGTTGGTTTGTTCGATTGCCTGTGCTCTTGCTTTGCTTCTGGCTTGTGCCGTGGGAAACGCCCGCGCCTCTCGTCTATCGCGCAGGCGAAGGTTGGACTTGGGAACCGGTCGGGGGCGGCAAATGGACTCGGTTGCGCGCCAAGGACCAGCTGGAAGTGGCTGAGAAGGCATTCGAACAAAAAGATTATCGACTCGCGCTCAAAGCCGCTCGGCGCACCGTTCGGACTTGGCCGCTTTCCGATTACGCTCCCAAGGCGCAGTATCTGGTGGGGCGATGCTTCGAAGAACGGCGCATGGATTATAAGGCGTTTAAAGAATACCAGAACCTGATCGAGAAGTATCCCAAGAGCGAAACGTACAATGAGGTGTTGAATCGCCAGTTCGCAATTGCCAATCGTTATCTGGCCGGGCAATGGTTCAAACTCCTGGGGTACATTCCTTTCTTTCCTTCCATGGAACGAACCGTGGTCATGTACGAAAAGCTGATCAAAAATGGACCGTACAGTGAAGTGGCTCCTCAGGCCCAGATGAACATCGGCGCCGCGCGGGAAAAACAGCGGGATTATCCTCAAGCTGTTAAAGCTTATGAAAAGGCAGCGGACATTTACCATGATCAACGGTCCGTGGAAGCCGATGCCATTTACAAAGCCGGTTTGGCTTACAACAAACAGGCGAGAAAAGCCGAATACGACCAAAGCATTGCCGCCAAAGCCATCGGCAAGTTTACCGATTTCATTGCCCTGTTTCCCAACGAACCTCGAGTTCCGGAAGCGCAACAAATCATTGCCGCGCTAAAGACCGAACAGGCACGGGGCGCATTGCAAATTGCTCAATTTTACGAGAAGAAACGTCGCTGGCAAAGCGCCATGGTTTACTACAACGAAGTGGTCGTTAAAGATCCGAATTCCTCCTACGCCACCGAAGCCAAGCAGCGCATGGAAGTTTTGAAAAAGCGCACCGAAGGGCCTGCGGCTGACGCGACGCCGTCCACATCCACTCCCGCCTCTTGATTCATGCGCGCTGTCCGCTGCTGGTCTTTTTGCTTATCGCTTTTCCTGCTGGCGGGCTGTGCCGGGTACCAACTCGGCCCCACGAATGGATTGATGGCGGGATCGAAATCGATTCAGATCGCACCATTCGAGAATCAAACCAATGAACCGCGCCTGACCGAAGCGGTTGCTACGGCCATGCGGCGGCGGCTTCAACAAGACGGCACATTCCGGCTCGCCACACGGGAATCGGGCGACATCGTTGTCCGGGGCGTGATCACGCGTTATGAACGCACCGCGTTGAGCTTCGACCCGAAGGATATCTTAACAGCGCGCGATTTTAGTATTGTGATGTTTGCCAAGGTCACGGCGGTCGATCAAAGTTCCGGAATGCCTGTCCTTGACCGTGAGGTTTCGGGCCGAACCACTGTTCGCTCGGGGACAGACCAGGCCAGCGCTGAGCGGCAAGCTGTTCCTTTATTGGCGGATGATTTGGCGCGCATGGTCACAGCTTTGTTGGTTGATGGAAATTGGTAACTTCGTGATTTGCAATCCAACAAAACGTGCTTGAGTAATCGGCGCCTGATTCAGAATTCTCTGCCGGGAACTTTCGCTCCAAGGTCTTAAACCCTTCCAGAATTCCATAAGGGCAAAGTACAAAGGTGCAGTTGGCAGTTGGCAGCCATTGGTTTGGCCTGCTAAAGTCCAAGGCAATAGCCAAAACGAGCCATGAAGCTGTTTCAAATCTCTCTCACTCGGACCTTGCCAATTTTGCTTTTGTGCAGTTCAGCGGTTTCGGCCAGCGATTGGCCACAGTGGCTTGGGCCGCACCGAACAGGCAAAGTGCCAGATGGCGCGCGCATTCCCACCGCGTTGCCAAACGAGCCTAAAATGATTTGGCGCAAATCGATTGGGCCGGGCTTTTCGTCCCCCATTATTGTTTCCGGAAAACTGATTTACCTCGATGACATCGAGATGAAGGAAACGGTGCATGTCCTCGATGCGAGCACAGGCAGCGAAATTTGGAGCGCTCCGTTTTCCGACTCCTATGGGGACGAATGGGGGAGCGGCCCGCGCAGCACGCCGCTGGTCGATGAGGATCGGCTTTATGTTCAGTCGTGCAATGGCGAATTTCAATGCCTGGCTCTGAACAATGGCAAGCAGCGGTGGCGGATCAATTTCGCCGATTACGGAGTGGAGTTTCTCGGCAGCAAAGCTCGCGAGGGCACGGCCGCTCGCCGCGGAAACAGCGGCTCGGCGGTCATTGATCAGAGCCGTATCTTCGTTCCCGTTGGCAGCACCAAAGGAGCGACTATTGTCTGCTTCGACAAATTGACGGGCAAAGAGCTCTGGCGCGCCTTGAATGACGAAGCCGCTTACTCTTCGCTCAAGGTAGGCGATTTGGCTGGGGTGCGACAGGTCGTCGCTTTTACGGCCGAAGCTTTGGCCGGGCTCGACTGCCAGACGGGCAAAGTCTTATGGCGCGTTCCGCTCGTCACAAATGCCAAGCGCCATGCGGCCACACCGGTCATCGCCGGCGATCTGGTCATGGTCAACTCTCACACCATCGGTGTTGTCGCATTGCGCATCTCACGCGAGGACGATGGGCTGAAAGCGAGCGAAGCCTGGGTCAATAAAGAGATGAAAATCAACATCGCCACGCCTGTGCTTGTCGATCATCACCTTTATTCGCAAGGCCCGAACAAGGATTATGTCTGTATTGATGCGCGCACGGGCAAGACGCTCTGGTCTGAACCCGGTTTCGGAGCGGGCCGCAAAGATTACTCATCGACCATTGCCCTTGGCAAAAATCTCCTGGTCCTTTCCGAAGATGGCATGTTGCGAATGATTGCAGCCGATCCTGCAAAATACAACGAGATCGGCCGTGCCCAGGTGTGTGGCAACACTTGGAGTTTCCCGGCTTATTCGGACGGAAAGCTTTACGTTCGGGATGGGCGCGAGCTTCGCTGCTTCGATCTCATGCCCTGATGACGCAGCGTGCGGCGCTCCCCGCGCCCCGCTCGCTTCATTTGTCCAAAATCTGAAGCTGGTAAGTGTCTGACAACTTGCTGCTGGCTTGCGGTTGTGGAATGCGATTGTAGAGGTAATCGAATTTATACCGGTAATGGACAAATCCCTCGTTTGGCGGCACCGGCACATAAGCTTCCCAACGGTTCTGAAGCATCGGAATCGGCTGCATCGGGTAGGCTTCCGATCCGATGATGACATAGGGTTTGATGGAATCGCGCCGGAGACTCTGCTGGTTGCTGTCGAGCATCACGCTGAACAAATAAAGGCCATTCGAGTTGCGCGTCGTTTGTCGAGGCGTCAGATTAGTCACCGTGGTTGAGCAGCCCGCCAGCAGAATGGGCACGCAAAGCAGGCTGAAAAACTTCCGCAAAGTCATAACGGAGCGGAGCGTTACACAGGCGGAAAGCCAAAGTAAAGTTGGATTTGCCTGGAGAAGAAATATGGGCGGCAAAGAGGGTTGCGCAGGGCTGGTGCAGGGCCAGAAACGTTGTGTTTTGCGTTTGACCGACCTTGGGCAAGATGGGTAGGGTGCGTCCCTTAATTTTAGAAATCAAATATGTTTGCAAGCATTCGACGCCATCAAAAATGGCTCTTTGGGTTTATTGTGGCCGCGGTGATTATCAGCTTTGTCTGGTATTTCAATCCGAATCAAACCGGTGGCTACAACGGTGGCACGGGCAGCGGTGGAGACCGGATTGGCACGATTTACGGGGAGCCGCTCACGCGCGATGAGTTCCTTCAGGCAAAAAAGGAGGCCGCGCTCTGGTTCCGATTTTACAGCGGCACCTGGCCCGATCAGGATCAGTCCAGCCGCTTTCTTTTTAATGAACCTGACCGGGTTCAAAACCGCATTCTCCTCGCGCGGAAAATTAAAGAGTTGAACATCCGCGTCGGCGAAGAAGCCATCGCCGAATGGGTGACCACTTTCTTCCAGGACCGAAATCAACGCGGGTTCAATCGGGAACTTTATGATCAAATTGTCAAAGTCGAGCTGCCAGCGCGTGGGTATTCGCCGGCTGATTTCATGCGCTACGCCAAAAACGAGGTCGGCCAGCAACATCTCATCGCCCTGTTTGGAGTGACTGGCAAATTGGTCACACCGCAAGAGGCCGAAGCGCAATTCCGCCGTGAAAACGAGCAGGTGGACAGTCAAATTGCCCTTTTCTACTCTTCGAATTACCTCTCGAGCGTGAATATCGATCCCGCGGCGCTCGGCACGTATTACACCAACAGCGCTTCCATGTACCGGATCCCGGATCGGATTCAGGTGGCTTACGTGAAGTTCGATGTCACCAATTACCTTGCTGCAGCCGACGCGCGGCTTAATCAAATTACCAATTTGAGCCAGCGCCTGG
>JBFMDG010000608.1:0-4860 GCA_040754135.1 Verrucomicrobiota bacterium | reverse complement strand
GCTGTTGCACAAGCCCTGAGTGTCTGCTTCTCCCCAGCCGTTGATTCAGGCCGGCTCGAAGGTGTCGGGCATTCCGCCGGTTTTCCTGCGCGGACAAAGGTTCGATCCGCAACGCATCCGGCTCACGGGCCAGCGGTGGCTGATCGAGTATGCGGGTTCCAACACCTCCGATGCGGCAGTGCTTTGGGGGGATTTGCCAGCCAGCCATGGGCTTTACACGCCGCTGCTTTTCGATCCGGAAACAAATTCAGTTCTCGGTCAACGCTGTTTTGATTGGTGGGCGCAGCCGTTCGAAAAACTATTCTCGAACACGAAACGAACCGATTCCGTGGTTCGTTTGGAACGCCTGCGCATGGCCGATCAATGGATCGTGCTCAACACGCTCGATGATTTGTTCGGGCACAGCTTGCTCCTGTTGCTCAACGCGGAGTATTACCTCGAACATTTTCCCGGGTTCGGATTGATTGTGGTCATTTCGCCGAACCTTCGCCGGTACGTGCCGCAAGGCGTCGCAGAAATCTGGGAATTGCAAGGGCCCGCGCGCGACACGGTGCTTTGGCACGAATCGTTGGATCAACTGTTCGCGCAAAGGTGCGGGTCCGGGCCGACGTTTGTGGCGATCGGTTTGAGTCTGCCGGCGCCGAGCAATTACCACCTGGAGCGGTTTCAACTTGGGCCTGCCGCGTCCGACACCTCGCGGACTCCGGAAGCACCCGTGATCATGTTCATTTATCGAGGCAGCCGGTTGTGGGGCGGAACATGGCGGAGCGAGCAGCGGCGTTTACAGCGGTTGGGCCGATGGCTGCGGGACCTGTGGCCGGGAGTGAAGTTGCGGATTTACGGCCACGCCCGACTTCCCGCTGCCGTGCCCGGATGGGAGGATCGCACGCGGCGCGAGGAACCGGATTATGACGCTGCGTTAATCGCCGCTTTGCGCGATGCGGATCTGGTTTTGGGCGCGCACGGATCCAGTATGTTGATTCCCACGGCCGTCGCGCGCCTCGTGCTCGAGCTGGTGCCGCTCGATAAACACGCCTCGCTCTTGCAGGATTGTTTGTTCAACGAGCAGCACCTCGGCTGGCGCGAGCATTTCTGGCGGCTGCGCTTTCTCTACGGGAACGGAACGATGACGGACATTTACCCGCTCCAAGTGGCGCGAATGATCAACGCCATGATTTCCGGCAGCCGGCATTTTCATTTGTATCAGGCCACCGCATGGGATGAGCCGGAACGGATGGACCTTTTGGCGCGATCGAGATTCTTTGAAGCAGAGGTGCTCCCTGGAATGGAAGCGTGGAAAGCGCGATTGCAAAAAACCGACCGGATCCCATGGCCATCCCGCTTCTGGCAATGGCTCAGGCGAATGGCTGGAGAATGGGATTGAGCTGGTCCGAGGCAACTCACGTTTCCTGGCGACAATTCCGATGCACTGATTGGCGAAGGATCATGTCGCCAAGGCCCCTGACCCAATGAAGCGGCTGAAGGTGCCATTCAACTGCTCCAACTCCTCCCATGTTCCTTGTTCGACTACGCGACCTTGAGAGAGCACCACGATGTGATCCGCATGGCGAATCGTCGAGAGACGATGCGCAATGACCACCACAGTGCGACCTTCCTGCGCCTCTCGAATCGCCGCCTGCACTTGCTTCTCAGAAATCGAATCCAAAGCCGAGGTCGCCTCGTCGAGAATGAGGATTTTGGGATCGCGCACCAGCGCCCGCGCAATGGCGAGCCGCTGTCGCTGCCCGCCGGAGAGCATGGTGCCGCGTTCTCCCACGATCGTTTCGAGCCCTTCAGGCAATCGAGTCACCACGTCATCGAGATGAGCGCGCTTGATCGCCAATTGAACGGCATCTCGACTCACATCCGGGAACCCGTACCCGATATTGTTGGACAGGGTGTCGTGAAATAAAAACGCTTCCTGCTCGACCACCGCCACATTCTGGTGCCATGTCGCAGGCGAGAATTCCCAATAATCGGTTCCATCGACTTCGATCGTGCCTTCGGTCGGAGCGCGAAAGCGGAGCAGCAGGCTGGCGATGGTGGATTTGCCCGAACCTGATTCGCCGACGAGCGCGACCGTTTTTCCAGCGGGGATTTCCATCGTGACATTTTCCAGGCCGCGCTTGCCATTGGGATAAACGTAGCCGACGAATTTGAAGCGGATGGCGCTATGAACCTCGGTGAATGCTCGCTGCCCGAAAGGACGATGGGGATGCTGGGGCGATTGCAACCATTGTTCGACCGCTTTGACGCCGCCGGCCAGGTAAAGAAGGTATCCTTGCATTCCATAAAGCTGGTTCATCAAAGACACGAGCCGCACGAGAATGAATGCAAAGCCCGAAAGATGACTGCTTAACATGCGTCCGGTTTGAACCAGCAATAAGTAGGCGCCTCCGATAATCACGATCGCGCCCGCAACTGCAAGCGTTTCGACGATGGGTGTCAACATTGCACTGCTCCGCGCGCTTCTTTCTTCGAGCGCGGCTTGCGTCTCACAGGCGGCTTGAAACCGGCTGGATTCGTGGATTTGCGCATGGGTTGCCCGAACGACACGCACTCCCGCAAATGATTCGAGCAACACCGAACTTAACTTCTTGTTGGATTCCGTCAGGTCGATGCCGGTTTTGGAAAGGCGCCGATACACAAACGTAATCAAGGTTCCGATCAACGTCCCAACGAGCACCGCAAAAAGAGTGAGCGGCAAAGAAATCCAGATGAGCGCGATCAAATAGAATAGAGCAATGCTGGCCCGTTGACCAAAGAGCAGAAGATGATCGACGGCATTGAGAGTCCGATGGGTTTCCGTGAGAAAGGCATTGGAGATTTCGCCGGCGGTGCGCTGTTCAAACAGGCTCAAATCGGCACCGTGCAATGTCTGGAAAAGGCTGACGCGCAGATTCACTGAAATGCGCCGTTTCAGTTTTGCAGCCAGAAACTGGCTTAAATAGAAAATGAGGTTCTTCGCGGCAATCGCGCCCAACACCAAACCGCAAAACACCACGACATAAAAGGCCATCGGCTGCCCAGGAATCAGTTGCTGCACCCATCCAATCGGCCGCATCGGACCGGCTTTGTCGGCGTTCAAGATCAGCGAAAGGAGCGGAACCAGGAGCGCCACGGCGATGCCTTCGAGCGCGGCAGCGCAAATCGAAGTACCCACCACAGCGGTAATCAGGTATCGGCCGCCCCGCAAATGCGGACGCAACCGCACAATGCAGGCGAGTAAATCCTGAAAGTGAAAAGGGCTGGCGCGCATCAGAATTCAACTGGCATCTGGGAAATCGCTGTCATGCAGGAAATCCTAAGCGATCCAGATTTGAAAGCACGCCTATTCGAGTTGGCCCTCTGGCGAGGACTAACCGTCCAGAGAGGCTTTCGAGAGCAAAATCCAGCCACTATGGGTGCGTTTCAACGCATGAGGTGGTCGCAGCGGCAGAAAAGCATTGATTTTGGAGACGAAAACACCGTTAATGCAACCCATTGAACTGCCGTGTGGAAAACGCAGGTTGCGCGAAATCGCCAAAGGTTTTGATGAGTGAGCCTTTGGAGACAAGAGGGCCCAAATTTTTGTTCAAAAAAATATTGACACCCCTCTTTGACTTTGAGAAATTGCGCTCACACACGGAACAAAACTACACAAAATGAGAACAAAAACACTACTCCTTACGGCTGCACTGAGCGCAGCAGGTCTCGCCACCTCCATGGCGCAAGTCTATTCCGTTAATGCCGTCGGTTACATCAAGCTGACTCTTCCCGCCGGGTTCACGATGGTGGCTAATCAGTTGAACAATGCGGACAATAAGCTGAATACGCTGTTCCCTGGGGCTGGTTTCGGTGATACGGTTTTCAAATTCAATCCTGCGAGCGGATTCGAATCGAGCGTCTTCTTCGGTGAGTGGTCTCCGAATCTCACCCTCAATCCAGGTGAAGGTGCTTTCTATCAAGCGGGTGCCGCTTCCGAAGCGGTCCTTGTTGGTGAAGTCCCCCAAGGAAATGGCTTGAAAGTTTCGCTCGTGAGCGGGTTCCAAATCATCAGTTCAATTGTCCCGCAATCCGCCAAGCTGGAGGATTTGGGAATGCCTGCTGACTTTGGTGATACTGTTTTCTTCTTCCGCAATGGAGCGTATGAATCCTCGGTGTTCTTTGGAGCGTGGTCGCCGGATGCGGTTCCCAAGGTTGGTGAAGCATTCTGGCTCCAACGGGGTGGTGGTGCCGCGGACTGGACGCGTAATTTCAGTGTGAATCCGTAAGTCTGAAGATTAACCCAACCGCAGAATTACAAAGCTAAATATGAAAAAAAGCCTATTAATAATCGCATGCCTCGTGGCAAGCCTGAGTGCGTTCGCGCAAGGGACTGTGAACTTCGCCAATGCTGGTGGCGGTGTGACTGCTCCGGTAACAAACCAAGATGGATCGAGATTGGCAGGTGCAGGTTTCCAAGCCCAATTGCTGGTGGGGGCTACTGCTGATTCTCTTACTCCTGTGGCGACCACTGGCTTTCTGACCGGTGGAGGCGCTGGATTCTTTAACGGGGGTGTCGTCACCCTCTCAGCGCACGCTCCAGGGTCTCGTCCGTTCTTCCAGGTGCGCGCTTGGGATGTCTCTAGTGGCGCAACGTTTGATGCTGCGTCTGTGAGAGGTCAATCGACGGTGTTTCAACTGGGCGTCACAACCGGCTTAGGTGGCGGTGGTTCTCCCCCAGCTCCTCCGGCAGCCCTCGTCGGTTTGACATCGTTTCAGTTGGTGCCCGAGCCATCAACGATTGCTCTGGCAATTCTCGGCGCTGGCGCTCTGTTGCTGCGTCGCCGTAAGTAATTCACAAAGTTAGTGTGTTCTCATTAAGCCGCCCTTCGGGGC
>JBFMDG010000607.1:0-4868 GCA_040754135.1 Verrucomicrobiota bacterium | reverse complement strand
GATGGTGAAAGCTTGCGAGGCAGCCAAACTGCCGGAGGGGTAAAATCTCTTTTTTGTTCGTAATATTCCCGCGGTGCAGGCCATGAGGAAGGATACCCGTAGAATTTGCCTCGCTCGAGGTGATTGAGTTTGCAGGTGCCAATCCAGTTTCCTTCGTTGTCCGTGCAGAATAAGTCGTCGCCAATCAACACCGGTCCATTGGGAACACGCAACCCGCTGCAAATCGGTTCGAGTTGGCGCCCATCCGGACTGATGCGAATGCACCAGCCGAGATACGGAATGTCCCATCGCCCGCGCTGAGACGTAAGAAGCACATAAAAATTCTTTTGCGCATCGATGACGGGTCCGAACGCGAAGGCGTGATAACTCCCGCTGTAACCCCAGTTGTCGTTCACATTCTCGAACTGGTCGGCTGCACCGTCGCGATTCGTGTCGCGAAGGCGCAGCAAGCCCGGTTTGTGCACGACATAGAGGTCGTCCCCGACGATTTTCAACCCGAGGGGTTCATTCAATCCGCGGGCAAAGCGGCGATAGCGCGCTTCATCGAGAGGACCTTGAGCGTTTTCCACAACATAAATTTCTCCGAGCCAGGTGCACACCGCCAGATCACCATTGGCAAACCAGTCCATGCCGCAATTCTGCAGCCGGATGGCGCGTGGCAAAGGAAAGCGCTCGATGCGAAAGAATTTATCGCCCCCTTTGAAGGAGGCTGACTTCTCTGGGGCGAACACCACCGGTTGACGACGTTCTCCGGTTTGGATCGAGTGCGTCAGATCGAACGGCTCGAGGCGGTCCCGATCTCGCTCGAGCACGGAAACCAATTGCTCTGCCTCGGAACTGGAACGGCAAATCGCCGTGCAGATCTCGAAACGAAAATCCTCCTTGTGCCGAGGCACCTTGAGCAATGCGCGCACCTGTTCTCCTTTGACGCGCTGCTTTGGCCAGCCCTTCTCGGTGCCTTCCTCCGTGATCAGTTCCGCTTCGTAATCGACCGGTCCCTGTTCGATTTTCCACTCGAGGCTGAAATGGCCGCGCGCCAGTGCCACAAGCCATTGGTTTCCGCGCTGGATCACGAGGCTTTTGCCAGCGGGATTTTGAGGAAGCGCCTGCCCCATTTCCGCATGCGCCAAAAACCAGAGATCCTGCGCGCACGGACCGGTTTGAACACGGCGGACAACGACATCGGTTTGTCCAACACGATCGAGTCGCAACGATTCCTGAACGACGATGGTGTGGTCGTTCGCATTGTGAAACCGGTAACTCAGCACGGGCGGCCCTTCGGCAGTGGTCACTGTTTGAAATTCGGCTCCAGACCCTCGGCTCTGCAAAAGGGGAGGTGCAGCAGAAAATGACCACGGGAAAGTCGGTGGAAAACTCCAGAGCAGTTCCCCTTCAAAATCGCAAATGAAAGGGCTCTTGGAAACGTGATAGGGCGGGCCGTATAAATTGAGCGGTTCCCCCTTCCAGACTGTGTGGAAGCGGAGCAAATCACAATCGAATGCCGCGTGGACATTCGTAGCCAGAGGCATCACCAGCGAGCGTACCGCCGACGCCATCGGCGCAAATCGAAACGGTTGATCGGCCGGATCGCGATAAGCGCGCGGTTTGGGTTTGGTTGGTGTTCCGGAAGATTCGGCAACGCTTTGGTCCGCCGCATGCAAAATGGTCCCGATGGAAAACAGAAGTGCGATCAACACACGAACGAGAACTGAGCGCCAGCGCCGGCGATGAAAAATGAACCAACACATCGCAAGCAGGATTGGGTTTGAACTTTTGAAGACAAGCAAAAACAGCGATTGAACGTTTGGCCACCGGCCTTTCAGTCCCGTTGAGGAACGTCACGCGTTCGCGACATCAGACTTCATCGATGTGAAAGGAATGGGAGAGCCGATGGCCATGACGCAAAGGGCTTTGGCTGCGGTTGCGCATGAGAGAAAACAAGAGCCGAAGCAATCCACTCCAGCTCAGCTTCGCTTGAAATGCACGGGTTCCGCCGCTCTCAAACAGGTGCTGCAAAGCCGGACGCAAACGGGGAAATTCGAACGGAAATTGCATTTCCTGAAAACGCTTGGGACGGCAGCGCCGGCCAGTCAAGGCCAGGCACGGTTCGGTGCGCATCAGCCACGAACCGATGTGCACGGCCCACACAGGCGCTGGTGGTGACCATGGGCGATGCAAAACGCCCCGCAGTTCGGCCATGAACTCCGCGTTCGAGACCGGGTTGGGACTGCAGGCATTGAACACACCGCAAACGTCCTCTCGCTCGATGGCCCAAAGGAACATGCGATCGAGGTCGTCGCCATGAATCCAGCTGAGATATTGACGTCCCGATCCAATGCGGCCGCCCAATCCAATCCGCACAAGATCGGTCATCGTGCCCAGGGCTCCGCCCGATGGCCGCAAAGCGAAACCAATGCGCAGCAAAACCCGGCGCGTCCGCGGCGTGACCCCTTCTGAAAAAGCCTTCTCCCAAAGCAAACAGGTCTCGACGGGAAATCCGCTTCCGTGCGGAGCAGTCTCGTCGCACCAGCGTTCTCCCGCATCACCATAAATGGCGAGGGAACCGGCCTGCACGAAAGCACGCGGCGGGGTGGAACATTGCGCGATGGCCGCATCGAGTGCGCGCACGGAATCAACCCGGCTTTCATTGATCTCGCGTCGATTCGCCGGTGTGTATCGGCAGTTCACATTCCGTCCCGCGAGATTGACCACAGCCCAGGCGCCTTCAAGCGCTGCCGCCCATTGCCCGATCGTTTTCCCGTCCCAAAGCAACTGAGAGGTGAGAGCGGCGGGCTGCGTTGTTCGCGTGAGCACGATGACTTGATAACCTTGCGCCTGCAACTTGCGTTGCAGCGATTGCCCCAAAAATCCGTGACCGCCCGCCAGAATGATTTTTTTCATGTTCGCCTTTTCACGTTGTGAAGCTGAGTGCGTGATCAACGAACCCTTGGGTTGATGGATCGCATTGGACGGCCGATCCATACATCCATCACGCCCGGTGTGTAATGCGCCTCAGCCAAACGCGCGGTTTTAAACCATGGCCAGTTCGCTTCGAGCAAAGTCTGATCTCGGATTTGCAGGTTGATCGATGTTTGAAGCCACGGTTCATGCCAGACACGATAGAAGCGTCGTCTTCGTCCTTGCTGCGTGAACGCGCTGTATTGTTCGAGAAGGAACTCATCCACCGATCCCGGAATGCTCTCAGCCAATTCCATGGCGCCAGGCACCGAGCTTTCATAGGAAAATCTCACCGGCTTAAAACCATCACGTATCTCGCCAAAAATCCGGCCGCATTCCGGATGATTCTCATAGTGCAATCGGCCATAGCGATATGGCAGCCCGTAAGTAATCGGCGCCAACGGCACAACCAACCGGTTCGTCATCCATTCCGCCAAAAAGAAAATCCCGGTTTCGTTCCCTTCGCGAACGTAAGTGCGTACGTTGAACAACTCGCGCGTCAGGAATGGCCGGAATAAAGCGCGCGCAATGCGGCCGCCGAAACGCAGTCTCAACCGAAGCACTGTAAAGCAAACCAGACTCACATAAGCGCGCCCATGGTGCAGTTCCAAGTCGAAGGGAACTTCCCGCTGCAAAATGGCAGGCTCGACCTCGAAATGGATGAACACGACCCGGGACCAATCCGCCAAAAGTGTTGGTTCACCCTTCACCGATAGAAGACGCGCGCGCGCTTCGGCGCTTCGGGACGTTGGCGAGGCATTTAATAAAGCAGGCATAATGGCAAGCGTTCGAGGAGGGGACGGAAAGCGGCGCAGGCGTAAATCGCAGACAGCGCGCCATAAGCAATCAAGAGGGTGCCATGAATTACCGTGCGCCCAGGTTGGCCGCGCCAGTGGCTGCTGCTGTAATAGCCGACTTGTAAAAGGGTGCGAAAGAACCAGAAGAAAGCAATGCCTGCAGCCAGCCATCGGCACGCCAGGTTCGATTCCATTTCAATCGCAAATCGCCACGTGAAAATCCCGAAGAGAACCAGCGTGATCGAAATGAACCAGCTGTGTACGTAAAAGACTTCGCGAATCAACAAGGGCAACTGGTCGAGATCCGGTTTCCACCCCATGATCCGGACCAGCGCGAGGTTGAGCAAGGCGACTGCGATCTGGCCAGCCGCAGCCAATCGCAATGCAGCGGGCAAATCCAATTGCAAAATCAATTCAAACATACTTCCTCCTGGCTTTTGATCTTGCCGTCCACCGGCGCATGCACGCCGCAATCAATGGCCGTCGAAATAGCGGGATGAGTTTTCATTTGAGGAGACGCAGTGCGGCCGCCGCGTAAACAAAAGTTAAATAGAAAAAGACGGCCGTCAGCCCGTGATAGCCCACCTTGAGAAGCCAGTGCGTTAGAAAGGGGCGCGCATCGAACACAAACAGTTGCACCAGCAATCGCGTCAGCCAAAACACCGCGATGAAGGCGCACAAAGAGCGTGCGAGCGGCAAGCCCGCGGACATCTCATGCAGGTGAATCAACGTCAGCGTGCCGAAGCTGACGATGCAGAGCACGATGAACCCGCCGTAAACCCAGAACATGGAGCGGAGAAACGGATGCAGCGGTGCGAGTTGTTGGCGCCAATTCAAGCATCGTGGGGTGAGCGCGCTGGCGGTCAAAATGCAAAAATGCAACAGTCCGGCGATTCTCAAAAGCGTCTCGAGTTTCATTTGAATTCTTCTTTAGGCAGCGCCGAGGACTTCGAGGAATGGCGCTACAACTTTGATCATGAATGTTGGGTGAAACAGCCAGTAAGCCGGGCCCGCTGTGCAACACATTGTAAACAGCCAGCCACGCCATCCATGGCCCAGTCCCAGGAATCGCCCGGCACGCGATCGCTCGAAACCGATGCCGAGTGCCTGAAC
>JBFMDG010000606.1:0-4885 GCA_040754135.1 Verrucomicrobiota bacterium | reverse complement strand
ATCGGTTACGTGCTTACCAGATCTCGTGACGTGCAGCGCTCTTGATCGCGTGGGAATGCGCCCTGGCGGTTGATTGATATGCGCGCAGAAAAAGTCAGAGCCGACTCACGTCAGGCTGCTACGGGGACTTCGGGGTCTGCGTAGCATCGAATGTGAGTTCGATCACTTGTTTCTGGTCGAGACGGCCCTTGGCAATCGGTTACGTGCTTACCAGATCTCATGATGTGCAGCGCGATTGGTCGCGTGGGAATGCGCCCTGGCGGTTGATTGGCGTGCGCGCAGAAAAAGTGAGAGCCGACTCACGTCAGGCTGCTACGGGGAATTCGGGGTCCGCGTAGCATCGAATGTGAGTTCGATCACTTGTTTCTGGGCTGCAATTCGTAGTGCACTCGAGAATTTTTCTCGATTCGGACGGAGGGGTTTGGCATCGTGCAGAGGTCTGTTTACGTTTCCGTGGGCGTAATCAATGGGACTGGCTGTCGCGAGTGATGATTCAAGCCTCGTTGGGTCGGGTCAAACCAACGGTTCCAAGCCCACCAATGTTTGGGTTGCAATTCAGAAATATCGCGCGACTGGCTTCCGCGATCCCGGATTTGCAGTCACTAACCTGCCGCCAATGGTTTCCGCCGCTTCCAACGTGAGGCAGCTGCTCATTCAACCCGATGGCAAAATCCTTTTTCTCGCGAGCATTTACGAACAGAGCGTGCGGCGCCGCACCGAGTTCAGTCATGTGACGCTTGGCCGGCTCATGCCGAACGGCGCGTGGGACCCGGGCTTTGCGCTCGTTGAAATCGAATTGTCCCTCCTCAACTCCGCCGGGCCGTTTTGGTTCAATGCTCCGCAGAGGGGAATTCGCATCCCGATCCTCGCGGGAAGCCCAGTCCCGACCGTCACCATGGCCCTGCAACCGGACGGCACCCTGGTTTTGGCCGGCGCCTTCGATTCCGTTGCGGGCCAGCCGATGCATCGGCTCGCGCGGCTGAATGCGGACGGAACCTTGCGCTCCGGGCCGATGCAGCTTGGTCTATCGTTGGGCAACACCCCGCGGCTCCACCTGCCCAAAGAGATCGAAGCGCCCTACATCATCGAAACTTCCAACGATCTTAGAATTTGGAATCCGTGGCGGACAAACAGCACCCCGTGGCTCGGTTTTGACGAGGTGATCGAGCCTGGTGCGGCAGGTGCCACTTCAACTTTCCTGCGGGCCCGGCAAATCGATTAATCCTAAAAGAAAGTGCAGGGCAAGGAGGGTGCTCGCGAAATACATAAACTGTTGAAAGGCGCCGTTGAACTCATTCGTCAACCACTGCCCGAATCCGAGTTGAACAAAGACGAACAAACTCCAGACGAGCATGGCCGGCAACCACCGAAGCTCCCTCTTCCGCAGAAACTCCAGCCGCAACAACGCCACGGCCGCGAGCAAAAACGCGAGCAGCTCAGAAAACGTCAACACCCAAAACGTTCCGGTCAATCCGGGAAATGTTGCCAGAAAAGTGGAACCGAACTTGTCTCCAAACCAAGTCGGCACTCCGTCACGCAGCTTGGTCAGAGAGGCAAAACCCCAGACAACGAGATAGAGAAGATTGGTCGCAAGCAACGCCGCACTGTGAAAGTGTCGAGCAGAGAAAAGGTGCTTCATGGCCGGATCATGACCGTTTGAGCCGC
Organism: Verrucomicrobiota bacterium; assembly: GCA_040754135.1. Classification (GTDB taxonomy): domain Bacteria; phylum Verrucomicrobiota; class Verrucomicrobiia; order Limisphaerales; family SIBE01; genus JBFMDG01. The sequence goes on along the minus strand of JBFMDG010000606.1, from coordinate 3,220 downwards.
GCTGCGCCAGCCGAAGCGGCGCCCCATCTCCAAGCGCGCCGCTTTTATCGCGATCTGTTGTTTCGCAAAACCTCGCCGCAAACCCTCTCTCTCGACCGGCCGAAAAGGTTTGCCAACGCCGCCGCGCCTCCCAGCGATGGGCAGCTCAAACAATCCATCGCCGATCGGTTGCAGCTCGGTTGTAACTCTGCTTGAACCTCGCCGGCCAGCTGTATTAACTATTCACCGCACATGACGAACCCTTTCTGACCATGAATCTGTTCCGCACTCTTGCGCTGCCTTTGGCGGCCATTTCTTTCTCCACACTTTCCAACCCGCTGCTCGCCGCCGACCCGCCCCGCAGTGGGCCCGACGCCGCCCGCGAACAACTCAAGGCGATGAAAGTTCCCGACGGCCTTGAAGTCACACTCTTCGCCTCCGAACCAATGGTTCGCAATCCAGCCAACATGGATATCGACGCGCGTGGCCGGGTCTGGATTACCGAAGGCGCCAATTACCGCCTCTTCCAAAAATGGGGCCGTCTCCGGCCTGAAGGGGATCGCATCGTCATTCTCGAAGACGCCAATGGCGACGGCGCGGCCGACAAGGAAACCACTTTTTATCAGGGCAACGAAATCAACACCGCCCTCGGCATTTGTGTGCTCGGAGAAAAAGTCATCGTTTCGCGATCACCAGACGTTTTTATTTTTACGGACGCCAATCAGGACGACAGAGCAGATGGGCCGCCCGTGAAACTCTTCACCGGCATCAAAGGCGTCGATCACGATCACGGCGTGCACGCGTTCGTCTTCGGCCCCGATGGCAAGCTTTATTTCAACATGGGTAATGACGGAAAAGAAATTCATCGGCCGGATGGATCGCTCGTCAAGGATGTGGAAGGCCACGAAGTGATCACGCGTGGAAAGCCGTATCGCCAGGGTCTGGTCTTCCGTTGCAATGCCGATGGCAGCGAGTTTGAAGTGCTCGGCCACAATTTCCGCAACAACTACGAAGTGTGCGTCGATTCGTTTGGCACCCTTTGGCAATCCGACAATGACGACGACGGCAACAAAGGCGTGCGCATCAATTACGTGATGGAGTTTGGCAATTTTGGTTACACCGACGAAGTGACCGGCGCAGGCTGGAGCCAGAAACGAAGCAATCTTGAATCGGACATTCCTCTGCGCCATTGGCATTTGAATGATCCCGGCGTCGTGCCCAACCTGCTCCAGACCGGCGCGGGGTCGCCAACGGGCATCGCCATTTACGAAGGCAAATTGCTGCCGGAGATTTTCCAGAACCAACTGCTCCATTGCGATGCCGGTCCGCGTGTGGTGCGGGCGTATCCGGTCGAGAACGACGGCGCGGGTTATAAAGCGCGCATGGTGGATTTGCTGACGAGCACGGACAATTGGTTCCGGCCAGCCGATGTCTGTGTCGCGCCGGACGGTTCGGTTTACGTGGCAGATTGGAACGACGCCGGCGTCGGCGGTCATTATATGGCGGATCAGAAACTCGAAACCATGACCGGCCGGGTTTACCGCGTGGCGCCGAAGGGCCACAAACCTCAGATGCCAAAGCTCGATTTGAATTCCGCGGCCGGATGTGTGGCCGCATTGCAATCGCCCAACCAGGCCACGCGTTATCTGGCCTGGACGAAATTGCACGGCATGCAGGCCAAAGCCGAAAAGGAATTAACCAGGTTATGGAAAGCGAAAGACGAACGCCAGCGCGCCCGCGCGCTGCACCTGCTCGCCCGCATCAAAGGCAGCGAAAAAAAATATGTCACTCAGGCTCTGAAAGACCGGAACCCCGACATCCGCATCACCGGTTTGCGCATCGCGCGCCAGCTGAAAATGGACGTAATCCCGCTCGTTAAATCACTGGCCAAAGATCCTTCGCCGCAAGTCCGCCGTGAATGCGCCATTGCCTTGCGTCATCATTCCTCTCCTGAAGCCCCGAAACTCTGGGCGGCCCTCGCTCAACAGCACGACGGCAAAGACCGCTGGTACCTGGAGGCCCTCGGCATTGGCGCCGATCAGCAGTGGGATGCGTATCTTGATGCCTGGCTCACGGCCGTGAACAACGAATGGAACACGCCCGCCGGCCGGGAAATTGTCTGGCGTTCGCGCAGCAAAAAAACCCCGGGACTGCTCGTCAAAATCATCAACGACAAATCGACGACCGAACCCGAGCGCGCGCGTTATTTCCGATCGCTCGATTTTATCACCGGTCCTGAAAAGGACGCCGCGCTTGTCGAGTTGCTGACGAGCACGGCGAAATAACCGGTTGCCTGGAGTTTGTGTTTGTCTCGATCCGCAGGAACAGGATGAGAGTTGCACTCCATTGACAGAGGAATCGTTCGCGCCGAGTGGAATTCATTTGATCTATCGCTCGGTGATTTCGCCAACGAAGCCAAGGAAACTAAGCAAACCACCAGCCTTGCACATGCTAAATCGCTGACTTATGGTCGCTCGATATGATGGGTGATATTCGCAGACATTTGCAGATTTCACCTTTTGTTCCGTTTGCGGTTCGCACGGCAGACGGTCGTGAGTATCCGGTGCCAACGATTGACCACATTTATGTTCCACCTGCGGGAGGGCGGGTGGTGATTTCGGACGATGAGGGCGTCGTCGTCGTTCTTCCTGCACTCCTCATCAGCGGATTGGTGCACAGCTCAGTTTCCGGAGGCAAGAACGGTGCATGAGTCTTGTGAGCCATCTCACCGAACCATAGGCTGTATTGCTGCGGCACGAAGCGGAGCCAGCAACGACAGCATGGGTTGAACAAGGCCCGAAGTTGGTGAGACCACACCAGCCTGCAACCTGACGCGCCGCCTATGGCACTTGTGATGCCGCATTCGCCCCACTGCCTTCTATCGCCGTAGTCCATAACAACGGGGAACGCAGTCCGCTAGAATCCCAACGGGATTCCGCCACAAAGCCCAGGGTTGCGAGGCACGAGCTACCCATGAACTCCGGGCCAAAACCGCAATCTTGCGGGGATCTGCCCGGACCGCTAACTTCCTGGCATGACTATTAAAGAGGCAGCTCTAGAGGCCATCCATCGTCTTCCCGACGACGCGGACTACCGGGTTATCGCCGAGGAGATCGCTTTTTTGGCGGCGCTGGAGAAAGGCGATAGAGATATCGCAAAGGGCAAGGTCGTATCGAATGAAGAGGTCAGGAAGCGGTTGGAATCGTGGACTTCAACCTGATCTGGACCGAGAGCTCCATCG
>JBFMDG010000605.1:0-4894 GCA_040754135.1 Verrucomicrobiota bacterium | reverse complement strand
CGTTCTCCCCAACGGACCGGTGCATCACCCCACCGTGCGCGTGTTCCTGGCCGGAGGGGTGCCGGAAGTCATGCTCCACTTGCGGCGGCTTGGGTTGCTCGATGTCCAGGCCTTCACGGTATCGGGCCGGCCGTTAGGCGAACTGCTTGATGCCTGGGAAAACTCCGAACGGCGCGCGAAATTCCGGCAGATTCTCCGCAACCAGGATGGAGTCGATCCGGATGAAGTCATCATGTCCCCCGACCAGGCGCGAGCCAAAGGCTTGACCAGCACGGTCACGTTTCCTCGCGGCAATCTCGCTCCTGAAGGCGCTGTCGTGAAAAGCACCGCCATCGACGCTTCAGTCGTCGATGACGACGGCATTTATCGGAAGGAAGGCCCGGCGCGCGTATTCACCCGCGAAAAAGAGGCCATCACCGCCATTAAGAAAAATCAGATTCAAGCCGGCGATGTGATTGTGTTGATGGGGTGTGGGCCGATCGGAACGGGCATGGAAGAGACCTATCAACTGACCTCCGCCCTCAAGCATCTGCCATTCGGAAAACAGGTCGCTTTGATCACCGACGCCCGTTTTTCGGGTGTGTCCACCGGCGCGTGCGTCGGGCACATCGGACCGGAAGCGCTCGCGGGCGGGCCATTGGGAAAAATCCGTGAAGGTGACCGCATCCGCATTGTCATCGATCGTGTGCGCCTGGAAGGCTCGGTCGATTTGGTCGGCACGGCTGAGAAAGCGTTGAGCGCTGAGGAAGCGGTGCGGGTGCTCGCGGAACGAGCGCCGCATGGCCAATTGCGCGCTGATCCCGGATTGCCTGAGGACACGCGGCTCTGGGCTTTGCTGCAGCATTTGAGCGGCGGCACCTGGGGCGGTTGCGTTTATGATGTCGAGAGCGTGGCGAACGCGATGCGGTCATTGCCAAATCGAGAAAACATCGGGTAGTCTGCGGTTCACAAGAGAAACTATGAAACAAAAAATGCTTATCCTGATTTCTGTGATGGCCGTTTCGGTCGGCCTGGCTCTCTCGCTGATGGCTGCTGACAGCGGCGCGAAAACGCCCGCCAAACTGCGTCATGTGGTTGCTTTCAAATTCAAATCCACCGCCACATCGGAACAAATCAAGCAGGTGGAAGAGGCTTTCCGCGGATTGAAAAAGAAAATCCCGCAGATCGCCGAGTTCGAGTGGGGCTTGAACAACAGTCCGGAAAAACACAACAAAGGCTGCACGCACGGATTCATCCTCACCTTCAAGAGCGAAAAGGATCGCGACGATTATCTGCCACATCCGGCGCACAAGGAATTCGGCCAGCTTGTCGGGCCCCTGCTCGATGATGTTTTCGTGATCGATTTTTGGGCCAAGGACTGAGCGAGATTCCAGAGCGGCGCGCGAACTGTCGGCGGCCTTGGGAAACCGCGGCGGAAAACGTCACGTCGAATTTACCGTCCTCGGACATCAGCCAACCGTGTGCAACTCGGTCTGCACACGTTGCGTCAGGGGGATGCGGGGATTGTCACGCTGATTTCGTTGGATACTCCCGTGCCGCGGGGTCGGGGTCCTTGTGGTGTGGGCAGCACGCCATATACTCGGTAGCGATAGGTTTTTCCCGGTTGAACCTCGCGATCGATCGCGCTTGTGATGTCCGCTCCGCCCTGGCCGATGGCATTGACGAAATTCGCCGCGTTGCCGTTTGTGCATCGCTGGACCACATAAGCGAAGGCTTTGTCAGTGTGGTTGACCCAGCGCAATTCGACGTGCGCAGAGGTGACCCGAATCGCTTTGAGATCTGTAGGCGCATCGGCCGACGCAAGCCCCGGGCGAGGTCCGTTTTCGGATGGGGACGGCGTCATTTTCTTTGGTTCAGGTCTTTGGCCAGGTGCGTCCAACTGCGCCCGGGCGAGCGCGTAGCGTTTGCGCATGAAAATTTCCATGCTCCCAAGGATGTCGGCAAGGCCGCGATCTGACGGGACCGTCACGCGCCGCATCGGATTCGGATCGTGTTCCAGGTCGGATCGGATTTGATCGGCTAACCTGCGCAATTTCGGGATGAGGAGGTCCGGATGAAACTTTTCTTCGAGGATCTCGCGGGCCTGGTCACGATATTCTTGAAGCAGGTTGGGATGGCGAAGCAATTGTTCCATCAAAGGACGATCCGGCATGGGCGCGGGCCAGGCGGCATGCCAGCCATCCAGCACGGGCACCTGGCCAAACGCATTGTCTGCAAATCCCACATCCAGGTCCCAGGGAAGGTATGTCCAGCGCTGATCCGCCGGATTGAGATACAAATAATAATTGTGCGGGCCCCAACCGGTGTATTGATCGAAGGCTCCGGCAAAGAGCAGCACCGCAGTCGTCCGGATGAAAGCGTCGATGTCCACTCTCCGCCGCAATTCTGACTCAGTGAGGGTGGGGGAATTGATCGCGCGAATCAACTCGATCAATTGGCCAAACGCTTCGCGTCGCCGCCCAGCCTGCAGTTCAAACGCCTTTTCGTACAGACCAGGATCATTTCCCAGGAATCGCAGGTCAGCGCCTGGTCCTCCTTCGTCCACTTTGAACAACACGCCGCGATCCGATCCAAAATGCCGTTCGAGAAAGGGCTTATCGATGCGTTCCACATTCACCTGGATGCCCTGAAACTTTCCATTCAAGTAAAGTCGCGCGTAATTGCATCTCGAAGCTTTGACGCCGAGATCTCGAAGGATATCGGTGATGAGACGCTCGCTGAACAGGCTGCCGAATTGGATTCCGTTATCGAGCGCCACATGTTTCAACCCCAAAAACCGCAAACCGGATTGAAACTCGGAGAAATCAATCAGGTAACCGCGCTTGAAAGGCGCGTCCCGATTCGACGAGCTGTTGCCTTTATACCGGATGCCCACGGAGGAAAGGAGATGTTCATTCCAACGAAAGCTGCCTGGAACAAAAACGCGCTGAGGCAATGAGTCTCGAAGCCGTTCCAGATCGGCCGGCTCGATTTGCAGATCGATTCGTTGAACGGCCTCAGGATTGTAAAATGGATCGGTCGAATCTGCGGCGGGCGTCGTTGAACTCAAGACCGCCAGAAAACAGAACAGGATGGGCGTCCTCATGGCCCTTCACGATTCGCTGGCGGCATCCGGTTCGTCTGGCGATGGCCCGACTTCAATTCCGAGCGCGCGGAAGCGTTGCAATTTATAGAGCAGGGCGCGCCGGCTGATGCCGAGGACCTTGGCCGCTTCCGTGCGATTGAAATTTTGTTCCCGCAAAACCTGCAGAATGGCATCGCGCTCGATATCTTCGAGGCGGCCCGCAGGCACAGCGGCGGCCCCTTCGTCACGCGGTTGCATTTCCGACACGGCTTGCTGAATGCGCCGGGGCAAGTGGGTGGGCAGGATCAGTTCGCCGCGTGAGAGCAGGGCGGCGCGTTCCATGGCATTGCGCAGCTCGCGCACGTTGCCAGGCCAATTGTAACGTTCGAGGTGCTCGACCACCGACGCCGCGAATCGGGCCTGGCCACGCGTTAACTCATTCAGGAATTGCGACGCCAAGGGCACAATGTCCTCGTGACGCTCGCGCAAAGGCGGCACGTTCAATTCCACCACATTGAGCCGATAAAAAAGATCTTCCCGAAACCGCCCTTTGACGACTTCCTCTTCGAGATTGCGGTTGGTCGCAGCCAGAATGCGCGCGTCAGTTTGCAATTCCGCGTTCGAGCCGACGCGTTGAAACCGGCCATCCTGCGTCACCCGCAGCAGCTTGGCCTGGAGCAAGGGCGACATCTCGGCCACTTCATCCAGAAAAATCGTGCCGCCGTTGGCCATTTCGAAGCGTCCGATGCGTTGTGAGACTGCGCCGGTAAAGGCGCCCCTTTCATGCCCGAACAATTCGCTTTCCAGCAACGTTTCCGGAATCGCAGCGCAATTCACTTTCACCAACGGGCCGGCCGCCCGCGGACTCCAGGCGTGAATCACGTCGGCCAGCACTTCCTTTCCGACGCCACTTTCGCCCGTGATCAACACGCGGCTGTCGGAAGGGGCAATGAGCGCCGCGTCGCGAAAGACAGCTTGCATGAGCGGGCTCTGAGCGACGATGTGGGGCGGCAATTGTTTTTCGGAAAAGACCAGCGGCGTTTCCTGCGAGATCCCGAGACTTTGTCGCACCGATCGCAACAGCTCATCGAGATCGATCGGTTTGGTGAGATAATTCACGGCGCCATCGCGCATGGCGTGAACCGCTTCCCGGATATCGGCGTAAGCGGTCACAAGCAGGACAGGCAAGGTGCTGTGTTCGAGTCGCGCCTGGCGCAACGTCTCGAGACCTGAGATGCCCGGCATGCGCACATCGGAGATCATCAGGGTGATTGGATGGGTGCGAAGCATCTGCAAAGCCTGTTCGCCCGAAGGCGCCACAATCGTCTCGAACCCTTGTCCTTTGAGAAACGAATCGAGCAGGCTGCGCTGACCCGGGTCGTCATCGACGATAAGGATGCGTGGGGACTTCTGCTTGCCTTTGGCGGGCGGCATGACTCAACTCGACACCACTTTGAGGTGGCTGATGCGGAAAATTGCGCCGCGCGGTTCGTTGGCCAGGCATTGAATTTCCCAACCGTGCGCCAGCACAATCTGTTTCACGACGGCCAATCCGAGACCGGTGCCGGCGGGATTGGTTGTGAAGTAAGGTTTGAAGATTTCGTTGCGATGCTCGGGCAAAACGCCGGGGCCATTGTCGCAAACTTCGAGCAACGCGCCATCGTCCGTTCGCTGCACACGCACCTCGATCCGTCCTTCCGGTTCGGCTGCCTGAACGGCATTGAGGACCAGATTGAACAAGGCCTGGCGGAGCAAAGGTTCATCGGCTTCAATCGTGAGCGATTGCGCATTGACCTGCACGGAAATCTTCTTTTCCTCGACGTCATAAGC
>JBFMDG010000604.1:0-4898 GCA_040754135.1 Verrucomicrobiota bacterium | reverse complement strand
GGTTGGGCGAGGTGTTGAAGAAGTATCGCAAGGAGAGCGGCGGGCACGAGGTGTTGGTGGTGGAGGATGATGAGCCGACGCGGGAGATGTTGCGGCGCTCGTTGCAGAAGGAAGGATGGCGGGTCACCGAAGCGGCCAATGGAAGGATTGCATTGGAGCGATTGGCGGAGCAATTGCCGTCGGTGATTTTGCTGGATTTGATGATGCCGGAGATGGACGGGTTTGAGTTTATGAAGCAGTTGCGGGAGGGGCGGCAAGGGCAGGGGATCCCTGTGGTCGTGATCACGAGCAAGGATTTGACGGAGGAGGATCGAAGGCGTTTGAACGGGCAGGTGCAGCGGATCATTCAGAAGGGGGCTCTAACGAAGGAAGAACTGTTGCGAGAAGTTCGCGCCGTACTGCGAACGCGATGAGGCTGGTTCTTCGTCACGGTTTGCCCAGGCATAGTGCTTTTCGCGCAGGTGCCCAAACCAATTTTGCCGGCATTTCAGTAATCACTTGGCCTCGAATGCGGCTCTTGATACGATCTCAGCATTCCATGTTTGCGCAGAATGACCTGCTCAGCGTTTGCAGACTCAAAACACCTCTCTGCATTTTCTTTGTTTTATTCCTGACCCTCGCGGGCGCACGCGCGCAAAATCAGGTGCTCGAACTCGATGGCAAAAACGCGGCTGTTTTGTTGCCGTCGAATATTTTCAACGATCTCGAAAACGCGACCATTGAAGGCTGGGTCATGTGGCGCTCGTTCGGCGCATGGTCGCGTTTCTTTGATTTTGGCCAGCGCGCACAGGAAATCGAAGTCCACAACCGCGGCAATTCACCCTCGATTGGTTTCGTCATCAAACCCGGGAAAGACAGAGTCTTGGGAGACGTGGTGGTGATGGATATTTTGCGCTCGAATAAGTGGGTTCATGTTGCGGCTGTCTCCGGCAAAACAGGAATGCATCTTTATCTCAATGGAAGGTTGGTGGGCTCGAATCCATTTTCAGGCAGTTTCAAAACCGTTGCCACAGGCGAAACCAATTATCTCGGCCGCTCGAATTATTTCGAGAATCCCGACCTGGACGGTTTGATTGATGATTTCCGTGTTTGGAATGTTGCCCGATCCCAGGAGGAAATTCGCCGGGACATGACGCGCTCGCTCACCGGAAATGAACCCGGCCTGGTCGTGTTGTATCAATTCGAGGATGGCGCAAAGGATGGCACAAGTCATGGGCATCACGGAAAGTTGCTGGGCAATGCGAAAACCGTTCCGATGCCATCGCCGGGAACATTGCCGATCGAACCGCCGGCAACCATCCGGGGCAAAGTTCTCTCCTCGGATGGGAGGGCCATTTCATGCCCGGTGGAACTTCATGGCCCGTCAGGCGAGCCGATCCTTCAGTACACGCTCAATGATGGCTCATATCATTTCGCCGGATACTTCGCTGGAAATTATGAGCTCGTAGTCACGGTCGGCAACGACGGCATTCGTAAACAGATCGAAGTGGGTGCGGGGACCCATCACGACATTGATTTGCCTCTCTCGGAAGCGATTTCCCTGCGCGGCGTGGTTCGCGCACTGGACGATACCCCTTTGCCGAATGCCACCTTGCATTTGCTCAAAGTCGAGCGCGCACCGGACGGACTTCGAGGTGGAAGCACTCGGCCCGTGTTGCGGACCGCGAGTAATGCCTCCGGAGAATTCAAATTCGTCAACGTCCATCCCGGCGCCTACCTGCTGCGTTACGAAACCTTTTCCGGCGCCGTCCTCTATGAAAACGGGAAACTCCTCCAACTAGGGGGCAATCCCATTCCGCCATTGGCCATCAAAATCGCTCCTGTGAAAAAGGGGAACATCCGGGCATACACAACCTCGGACGGGCTGGGCGGAAAATCCTTGTGGAGCCTCGCGAAAGCACCGGATGGAGCTTTGTGGTGCGCCAGCGCAGCGAACGATGGAATTAGCCGTTTTGATGGGCGTGAATTCGAGACTTTTTCAACGGAGGAGGGAATTTCAGGCGCCGTTCGGGATATTTGCGTGGATCGCGAAGGGGTTGTATGGCTGGCAACCATTCGTGGTTTGACGCGCTTTGATGGCAAGCAATCCAGGACTTTTACAACCAAAGACGGTTTGGCCACGGACGACCTGTGGTGTGTTGCCATTGGGCCCGACGGCGCGATCTGGTCCGGAGGCAGCGGAGGTTTATCGCAGAAAAAAGGCGATACCTTCATTTCCTACGGCGCCGCCGTTGGATTGGACAAGGAAACAATTCGTCGCATGTGTTTTCATCCCGATGGATCGCTCTGGCTGGGCGGCGGTTCGGGCCTGATACATTTCGATGGGAAAACTTTTTCCAACGTCACGGAAAATGCGGGATTGAATTCCTTTTTCATCGGCAACCCGGCCATCGCACCAGATGGCGCGGTATGGTTCGCGAGATTTGGCGTCGGTGTATGCAGGTATGACGGAACGAATTTCACCACCTTCACCGAAGCGGACGGACTGGTGGCTAACTCGGTATTTGAAGTCTCGATTGAACCACGGCCAAATCAGCATCCGATCGTCTGGATCGGCACCCAAAACGGCCTTTCCCGTTTTGACGGCACCAATTTTATGAATCTGACCGTGGCGGATGGTTTGCCCGGCACTTTCGTGACCAAAGTGTTAAGTGGGATGGGAAATCATGTTTGGATTGCCACGCACGGCGGATTGGCTCGGTACGAAACGGGGACGTTTACCAGCTACACCAAAGCGGATGGTCTTCCCGACAACTGGATACGGGTGAGTTTCGTCACGCGCGAGGGCAACGTCTGGTTCAGCACGGAACGCGTGGCCGGAGCTGAAGCCAACGGCATTTGCTGGTTCGATGGAAAGGCTTTTCATCGGCTCTCGACCGAGCATGGGCTGGCTTCCAGTTGGGCCGATCGCTTTGCGCAAACGCCCGACGGCGCGCTGTGGATTGGAACTTCGCAAGGGCTTTCTCGCTACCAGAACGGCGCCTTTAAAAATTATTTGGCTCACGATGGATTGCCCGATGAAGACATTGACGGACTGGTAGCCGCACCGGATGGGACCCTGTGGGGTGGAGGCTGGGTCAAAGGATTGTTTTCCTTCGATGGGTCCAAATTCACCCACTTTCCCGACCCGCGGCTGGCCGCTTTTCGTGAGGTGCGGCTGGATCCAACTGGCAATGTGTGGATCGCGACCGCTGGCTCAGGACTGGCGCGTTTCGATCCGCAGCAACGTTTCACCCAGTTCACGACTACAAATGGATTGCCGAGCGAATACATCACCTGCGTCTTGCCTGAGAAATCGGATGCCATCTGGGTGGGAACCGATGCCGGCCTGGCCCATTTTGATGGAAGCTCGTTCACGCGATTCTCACGCAAAGCCTCCCGCCTCAGCCATTCCTACATCACTGATGTGCTGCGCGCGCGCAATGGCCTCCTCTGGGTCGCCACGCATGCGGGCGTGATGCGCTTCGACGGCACATTGTGGACGTCGCTCAACCAGCGGGATGGATTGATCAGCGATTACGTCACCACTCTGGCGGAAACTCCCGACGGCGCAATCTGGATTGGAACGGATAAGGGAGTGACTCGCTATCAACCCGATCCCACCGCTCCACCTTCCCCTTTGTTAAAGGTGAAATTGGACGAGGAATACGCTCGCGGCCAACTCCTGCCGGAAATCACTTCGGGCCGTCGCATCGACTTTGCCTTCACTGCCATCGATTTCAAAGCAAGGCCGGGGAGCGAGTGGTACCGGTGGATCTTCACGCCCGGCAACCTCTCAGCCGAAGAGTTGAAAAGGCGACTCGATTGGTCTCCTCCCATCTCTGAACGGCGCGTCGAGCAAATTGCTTCCAAACCGGGCGCCTACACATTCGCGGTGCGCTACATCGATCGCGATCTGGTTTACTCGGAGCCGGCGCTGGTTTCGATGACGGTCGTCGCTCCCTGGTACCTCAATGCGCGATTCATCGCCCCGGCCGTCTTCTTCAACGCCATTCTCTTTGCCTGGGCCCTTTACGCCGGTGTTCGTTCCCGCTCTCGACGCCGCGAGGCCGATCGCCTCCGCGAGCAATTGCTCGAAGAAGAACATCGCGGGCGTGAAGCCGCTGAAAAAGCCGCTCAGGAACTCGCCGAAAAAAATCGACTGATCGAAGAATCGCGCCGCATTTCCGAAGAAGCCAAGGAAACCGCCGATGCCGCCAACAAAGCCAAGTCGCAATTTCTGGCCAACATGAGCCACGAATTGCGCACGCCGCTCAACGCCATCATCGGTTACTCGGAAATGCTCCAGGAAGAAGCGATCGATCTGGAACGCCAGGAGTTTGTCCCTGACCTTCAAAAAATTCACAACGCTGGCAAACATCTGCTCACGCTCATCAATGACATTCTGGATTTGTCGAAGATCGAAGCGGGCAAGATGACGTTGTATCTGGAGCGCTTTGACGTGGCCAAGCTGGTGCATGACGTGACCACGACCATTCAGCCGTTAGTGGCCAAAAACGGAAACAAGCTGGTGGTGGAATGTCCCGCGGGGATAGGTGAGATGACAGCCGATCTCACCAAAGTGCGGCAGACCTTGTTCAATTTGCTGAGCAACGCGAGCAAGTTCACCGAAAAAGGAACGATCACCTTGCGGGTGATGGTCTGGAGTGATGGAGGCGGAGTTGCCGATCAACAGCGATCGGCGGAGGCGAGTGGTGCGAGTGAGCGGCAGATAGAATTTGTGGTGACGGACACGGGGATTGGAATGAGCGAAGAGCAAATGGCGCGATTGTTTGAATCGTTCAGCCAGGCCAACACGCAGATCACGCGCAAGTATGGAGGGACGGGATTGGGATTGGCGATCAGCCGGAAGTTTTGCCAGATGATGGGAGGAGATTTGCAAGTGAGCAGCGATTTGG
>JBFMDG010000603.1:0-4914 GCA_040754135.1 Verrucomicrobiota bacterium | reverse complement strand
CGTGGCGCGGGCGGTGAACACGCACCGCGCCCGGCTGCAAATCGGGATCACCTGTTTCGTGGCCAATCCTTTTGGGATATGTGCAGTCCTACGAAGAAAGTTTCTGCTTTAACCAATCTGAGTGGAGTGTTTACTGGAGGCGAGGGTCGGAATCGAGCAACCCCCGCTCTGCCAAACCTCACTGTCCTCACGATCAAGCGTTTACTTCTCGAAATCCTTTTGGTACTCGTTTGCTGACGTTTTTGCTGACGTTCTTGTCGCAAGAACCTCACATCGCTGACAGGCTTATCGCGGTGGTGAAAAGAAGGATGGTCCTTCAGCTTTTTACCTGGAGCAGATCAGCTATAGTCGCAAAATACGTCATCAAAGATTGGGCAGGTGAGATCTGTTTGAACCACAACCGGAACCGACCGGAACCGCAGATCTCGCCTGTTTAGCATTTGCCTGAAAGACAAATAGTGATAAACTAGTCAGCGACCGGTCAATTAAATCCGCAAAATAACTTATGAACGCAGTGACGACAATCGCCGCCTCCGAAGCAAAAGCAAAGTTTTCAGAGCTTCTCGACCGCGTGCAAGGCGGAGAATGCTTCTCTATCACGCTTCACGGAGAAGAAGCTGCCAAGCTTGTGCCCGCTAAACGACCGAGCCGCGAAGAAGTCCAGGAAGCCATCGCCCAGATGAAAGCCTCTCGCAGCATTTTGAACCCGCCTGGAAAGGAAAAAATCAAAATCAAGGAACTCATTAAGGAGGGCCGCCGTTGAATTTTATTCTCGACTCGTCCCTCACGATGGCCTTCGTTTTTGCGGATGAGGCGACCCATGACACGGACAAACTCCTCGATAGTCTGGGCAAAGGCGCGAAGGCATTTACCGCGCCACTTTGGCGTTGGGAAGTCGGGAACGCTCTCCTCATGGCCGAGCGGCGGAAACGAATCACCTCTGCCGAGAGCCAACGCCACTTAACTGCGCTTCAAGTCCTGCCGGTGGAATTGGATGATGGAGCTTCCAGGGAAGCGTGGCACGCGGCGATCCTGCTGGCGCGAAAGCACCACCTCACGCTGTACGATGCTTCTTATCTCGAACTCGCCATGCGCCATGGGCTACCCCTTGGATCCTTGGATATCGAACTCCGAAAGGCTGCCAAGTCCGAGGGGGTAAAGTTACTGCCAGAGGCGGCCTAATCGTGCTGGTAGCTGAGGTCATCTCCAACAGTTCGCCGCTGTTCCGGGAATTGATTGAAGTGCTAACCCCCCGCGACCCCCTCGTCTTCAATGTCGCGGTGGCTGGTGCATTGTGAATTGCGTCCGATCGATCTCACGTTCGCGGCTAAAGCCGAAGTGGGACGCGTGTGCGCTTGGCGGAAAATAACTCCGTTGACTGACGCCGCAGAGTTTGCCGTGCTGGGCGCGAAACGATGGTTTTCCTACACACGCGAAGGAGCGACCGTTGCCAGTCTCAACGAATTGCGAGCCGCCATCACACAATGAGCGGGCCGAGCTGCATTCCTTCTCGTCGCGTCAGCCGGGTGGGCCAAGTGATACAAATTCCTCGCGCTGGCTTACTGCCGCCGAACTTGGATTAGGGTCAGAGTAAGGCAGCCGATGTGCCGAATTCCAACCACCTTTCCATGGCTCGCTGGTCCCCATTCATTAATCCGTCATGACTTGGAGGCGAGGGTCGGAATCGAACCGACGCATAAGGCTTTTGCAGAGCCCTGCCTTACCACTTGGCTACCCCGCCTGAATGACGCAGCGACGAACATACACAGACTCAATCGGGAATCAAGCGCCCAGACTTCAATGCTTCAATGACATCGATTCTCTCGATTGCCTGAATGCAAATTGATTTCTTTAAACCAAAAGTCGCTCGGGATCGAATTCCCCTACGAAAGTGTCACACGTTTGTCACCGCAACCGCCACATGTTGAGCCGAGTTGTTTTTCCCGTCGGTCCTGGGGCCGTTAGGACCGGCCCTGCTGTGCTTTCCTTAAATTATTTCCCAGCTTGCACGCGCGGATCGCGATTCGAACTCCCGCGTTCGGTCTGTTTCCGGCGGAAATCTTCGTAAGCGGCCCGAAACTCCGGATACTTGTTCCCGAGCATCGCCGTAGCAAAAAGGGCGGCATTGATGGCCCCAGGTTTGCCAATCGCCAGCGTGGCCACAGGCACTCCTCCAGGCATCTGGACCATCGACAGCAATGAGTCCATGCCATGCAATGACTTTGATTCCATCGGCACTCCTAAAACCGGCAGGGCCGTTTTTGCGGCGGTGACACCGGCGAGGTGCGCCGCTCCGCCTGCGGCCGCGATAATCACTTCCAATCCGCGCTCCGCAGCAGACGAAGCATACTCGAAGAGCAAATCCGGCGTGCGATGCGCAGAAATGACTTGCACTTCGTGAGGGACTTTCAACGCCTCGAGCTGCGCAGCCGTGTGCTGCATCGTTTCCCAATCGGAATGACTTCCCATTATGATCCCAACCAGCGGTTTATTTGGCTCAGTTCTCATCGGGCGAAACTTTTACCTGACCCTTTCCGCCGACGCAATGGTTTGTGTTCGCTTCGAGTTTACCTCCTGGCCAGTGGCAGTTGCCCGGCTCGAAACGCAATGCACTTCATCAATAGACCCCTTCAAGCCGAGGCGAAACCTTTGACCATGCCGTCGCTCTTGTGCGGCCATTGAAATTCGTCTGCATGATACGAGCTGCGCACCATCGGTCCGCTGGCCACGTGCTTAAATCCCATCTCCTCCGCGATGGTGCGATAGGCATCGAAACGCGCGGGAGTTACGAACTCAACCACCGGCAAGTGTTTCAAGGTAGGTTGCAAATATTGCCCGAGCGTGAGGATATCACACTGCGCCGCGCGCAAATCCTGCATCGCTTCCAACAATTCGCCTTCGGTTTCTCCGAGACCGAGCATCAAGCCCGACTTGGTGAAGATGGAATCGCCGGCTTTCTGCTTCACTTTGCGGAGCACACTCAAGGAGCGATCGTAAGTGGCGCGAGATCTCACAGCCGGTGTCAAGCGCCGAACCGTCTCGAGATTGTGATTAAAGATTTCCGGCCGAGCCGAAAGCACCAGGTCAATCGAAGCCTCGCGCTCCAGAAAATCCGGTGTCAGCACTTCGACAATAATTCCAGGATTGGCCGCGCGCACCGCTTCAATAGTCCTTCGGAAATGATCGGCGCCCCCATCGGCAAGGTCGTCGCGAGCCACGGCAGTGATGACGACATGTTTCAGTCGCATGCGTCGCGTGGCTTCAGCCACGCGCGCCGGTTCGTCGATTTCGAGCGGGAAAGGTTTGGCGGTGGTCACGGCGCAGAACTGGCAAGCGCGCGTGCAGCGGTCGCCGGCAATCATGAATGTCGCCGTGCCTTTGCTCCAGCACTCCCAATGGTTCGGGCATTTGGCACTCTCGCATACCGTGTGCAGTTTCAGATCAGAGAGGAGGCGTCGCGTCTGATGAAAAGAGTTTGTCGTGGGCAACTTAATGCGCAGCCATTCCGGCAAACGGGGTCGCGCGATGGGAGTGGTTTCGGCAACGCTCATGCGATTTCGATTTCGGGTCGTGCTTGTTTCATTTGAATCAACATTTGCATGCTTCACGTCGCTTTCTCGCGCTCAAGTTTTTTCCAGAAGACTTCGAGCTGGTCTGTGTCGAAGTCAGCCAGAATATTTCCGTCCACATCAATGACGGGAGCCAGCCCCTGCCCGGAGAGTTCCCACATTTCGCGGCGCGCGGCGGCGTCGGAAATGACGTCGAGCGTTTCGTATGGGATGCCGCGGTTTTCGAGCCAGTCGGCCGCTTCGTGACACCAGCCGCAATACGGTTTGACAAACAGACGCACACTTTTCGGTTTCATGGTTTGGGAACCGGGATCTTCCGGCTTTTTGCTCATGAGCACTTGTTCGAAGTTAACGCGAGATTCCTCAGGCTCAAGGCTCGATTCCCGTTTCGGTCAAAATCGTATCGGCATGCTCATACGCGGGCACGCAACAACAGAGCAACCGCAGCGGCTCGTGGCCGGTATTCCAAATCTTGTGCTTTTTCCCGGGGGGAATCGCAATGGCGTCGCCCGCGCGCACGTCCTGTGTCTCGCTCTCGATGCGCATGCGTCCCGAACCGGCGGTGATGAAATAGATTTCTTCGGTGTTCGGATGGTAGTGCTCCTGGGTGGAGCCTCCCACTGGGATGCGGGCTTCCGCCAAACTTTGCCGTTGAATAGCGGAATTCCGGTAGGCGAGCAATTCCCGGATTTCCGATCCGTCTTTCGTGATGAAAGCCGGCATTTCTGTCAGGTTTTTAATATCCATGCTTCAAGTCTTCGGACCGGACACGTTGGACAGAGTTTCTCATTCGTTCAAGTTCGAATCAACGGCGGGTCCTTGCGGGTGCGCGAGGGCGCGGGGGTAAGGTTGGGAATGTCTGGAATTTCCGTTGATTCTGCGCCGAGGAATTTTATGGTTTCCGCATGGAACATTCGCCCGGCTTTTTGAAAGTGGTCAACGAAGCGCGACCGCGCGTCAAAGAGATCTCCGTGGAACAGGCGCGCCAGCTTTTAAGTCAAAATCCAGATGCCCTTCTTGTGGACGTTCGCGAAGATGACGAATGGAAAAAAGGTCATGCCGCCGAAGCCATTCACCTCGGCAAAGGTGTGCTTGAACGCGATATTGAAAGGACGATTCCAGATCTGAACCGGCAGATCATCATGTATTGCGGTGGAGGTTATCGTTCTATCCTCACGGCGGACGCCGCCCAAAAAATGGGATATCGGAATGTGCTTTCACTCACGGGCGGCTACAAAGCGCTGGTTCAATCCGACTGGCCGATGAAATCGGAATCGTAAGTTTTCCAATCAATTCCGCAGTTTCACATCAGGGGATTCCCTCGCGCAGCTGGAGTGGACCATGC
>JBFMDG010000602.1:0-4921 GCA_040754135.1 Verrucomicrobiota bacterium | reverse complement strand
GCAATTCCATGCGGGGAAAGTGTCGTCTTGAAGTGGCGGTGTCGCGCTCTGATCGGCTCGGCACCGCTAAAAAAATAGCCTTCAAGTCCGAAACAATAGTTTTAAACCCCATCGTGCGGAATCGCTGGACAGGCAGTTGCCGGCTGGCGTCGCGCCCTGCCAAGCCGTAGGTTTAGCAAAGGTTGGAGCACTTCCACCCGTCTGCCTTCGCCAAGGCTACGGCAAGACAGGCCGCCGCCACACCTGTTTGCCCCATTTGAGAATCCCAACGGGATTCCGTCCCAAAGCCCAGGGTTGCGAGGAACGCTTTCCAGGGTCGGCGTTCGCAGATCATTTCAAACCGCAACGCGGTTGCGGCCATTCCGTTTTCATCGCCGCGCCACATTTGCCGCAACCGCGTTGCGGTTGTTTTTCATTTGCGCGATGACCCAAGGTACGCGCATGTGCGCCAACCTTGGGCTGGAGGACATTATCCCGTTGGGATCAAACAACGCTTTGCTTCGGCGCATCGCGTTTCAGATTGGAAAAGACGCACGCAGTACGTCATCCTCCCGCTATGCCACAATCCCTTTCCGCCGTTTACATTCATCTGGTTTTCTCCACCAAAGACCGGCGGCCTTTGCTCCGCGACAAACCGACGCGCGAGGCGTTGCACGCTTATCTCGGTGGCATTTCCAAACGACTGGAATGCGCGCCCATCCAGATCGGCGGCGTGGAGGATCATGTGCATGTGCTGGCGCGTTTCACCCGCACCAGCACGCAAGCCGAATGGGTAAAAGAACTGAAACGCATCTCGAACGCGTGGTTGAAGGAGCGCGGTCGCGACTTCGCCGACTTCGAATGGCAAGGTGGCTACGCGGCGTTCTCGGTGAGCCAATCCAATCTCGAACGGGTAAAAGAATACATCGCCACGCAGGAGGAGCATCACCAGAAGATGAGTTTTCAGGACGAGCTGCGCGCGTTGTTGCGCAAGCACCAGATCGAATGGGACGAGAAATACGTTTGGGATTGACAATGGGTTGGCCACAACCGCGTTGCGGTTGATGATGGGTTGAACGATCACCCAAGGTAGCTCGTCCCTCGCAACCTTGGGCTGGAGGTCGCAATCCCTTTGGGATTGCCCCGTTGGGATTGCCAAAAAGGCTTCGCGCTGCGACTCACTTCCTTTGAACAGCGCGTCTATTTTTCCTGTCCAGCGGAGGGCTCTCCAGCGGTCAATTGCTGTTGCAGAACGGCTTCCAGTTCGGCGGTTATTTGTTCCACCGGCGCGGCAAAGCGGATTTGCCTGCCGAGACTCAAGGCCAAGGTATAAGGATGCACATGGAGATGGGAGCCGATCGAGGCGCTCACCGGCCCTTGTTTTTTCCCTCTGACTTTTTTATGGCGGCGAATCCCGCCAGGCAGCGGCTCGCCCGCCTGGCGCGCCTCATTCATCATTCCATCATACATCCCCCTGACAAATGCCGCCCGGTCAGACAAGTTCACACCTTCCACAGCGCTAAAACTTTTGAGCAGCGAGTGGAAGCAGCGCGCGATGTGATCGGCAATTTCTCCGAGCCGATTGGCCGTCGGCGCCGTCGCTTCGGTCAACAACTCGCCATCCCGATAAAAACAGCGAATTCTCGTTGCCGATTCGATTGCCCACTTAACGGCATTGGCCACATCCTGTTCGTCGCGACTGAACCGGTAAATCGGTCTTGCTTTGGTAGAGCGTGTGAAGCGGCCGGAAAATAAATTGGGCACTGCCTCAGGATCCTGGGCCCTGAAATCGTATCGTGCTTTAAGGCGGGCGATTTTGTGCTTGGCCGAGATTCGCTCGCCGTCAATTCCCTTCTCGGCCAGCGCTTGCAATTTTGCGAGCAGTGCCCGCGCTTTGGGGGTCGCTGGTTTCAAAGGCCATCCATTGATCGTCAAACCGCGGCTACTTTCACGCAGTTGATTGGCGGCAGCGAGTCGAACAGGCATTCCCATTTTTCGCCGCCTTCCCGTCCGATCCAGAGCTGGCCGGTGGTTGTGCCCATGTACAGCGCTGGCGATTTCAGTTCATCCACATCGAGGGCATCGCGGAGGACGGTGAAATAGCTGTTCTTTTTCGGGAACCCGGCCGCGAGGCGTTTCCACGAATCGCCGCCATTTTCGGTCCGCCAGACGGCCGGAGCGCCTCCGGGACAGGTGCGCGTGAACGGATCCAGCGGGACGACGTAAGCCACGTCCGGATTGTCCGGGTGCACCACAATTGGAAAGCCAAAATCCGAAGGCAACCCTTTGCTGATCGATCGCCAGGTATGCCCATGATCGTCGCTGCGCAACACTCCGATGTCCGGCCGCCGTCCGCCCGGTCCATCCCACTCGGCCCAGCCGCCGTGGTTTTGCATGTAAAGCCGGCCCGGCACCGCTTTGTGCGTGGCAATTTTATGAACGCATTGCCCAAACTCGGGGTAAGGATCCGGCATGAACCCCGCCCCGACTCCTTTATTGGCCGGTTGAAACGTTTCGCCGCCGTCCTCGCTCAAATAATGTCCGCCGGTGGAAATGCCGAGGTGAACCCGATGGCCATCGCGAATCACCGTGTGCATGCAAAGTCCACCGTTGCCCGGATGCCATTGCTTGGCGTGCGGATGATTGCTGATGCCCGGCACCATTTCCCAGGTATCGCCGGCATCCCGACTCCGGAAGAGAGCCGCGGGTTCGACGCCGCAGAGGAGTTCCTTCTTTTCCGCGCCTGGTTCGATCGACCAGATATTTGCCAGCGCCCGGCCATCCTCTTTGGCAAAGGTTGGAGCCGATTTCGTTTCCGTGAATTTCTTCCCAAGGTCGGTGGAACGCAGCACTTTCATGCCGAAAAACGCGTTGCAGCTCGATGCGTAAAGGCGCGGAGTGCCGCGTGTGTCAATGAGCGCCGAATACACCGCGACCCCCGTCCCGAACGGGCCGCGCAATTCAAACCGGCGACGGGCCTTCGCCGCTTCGGCGACGAACAAGCCTTTTTTGGTGCCAATACAAAGGACGACTCGATTTGCCATAAGAGTGCTTAACCTCCAGAGACCGCCGGCAGGATAATGACCGCATCGCCTGGAGCGAGCGGCGTATCGAGCCCATTGCGATCCCGCATGTGTTGTGTGTTGATGAACAGATTGACGTGCCGCCGCACGGCGCCGGTATCGTCGCAAACGCTGCGATATAACGCGGGGAACTTGCGCTCCAACTCATCGAGCACCGCGCGAAGATTGGGCGCTTCGAGTGCAACCTCGGATGCGCCGGCACAAGCATCGCGCAATGGCCCGGGAATGTGAACGGTGATCATGCTTGCGGTCGTCACGGATAACTGGTGGCCAAAGCATTTCCTGCGAGAGCCCTCGGCGTCCAGTAATATTTTTCATCGAGCTGATTTTTCATGATTTTTCACGGGCCAATAGGCGATCGCTCCGGATGGAGCGGATGCATCTGCAAACCGAAACGGCGCTACGGAGCGCGACTGTCCTCGCCTGCGAGCTAACAAAGCGGCGCCTCTCCGCCAGCCCGAACCACGTCGGGGCGATTCTTCATCAATTTTGAATTTGTGATCGGTCATCATGGCATCAATCCGCTTTCACCCCTCTCGACGAAGTTTCCGATGAAGGAAGGAGAAAAACATCTGCGAAATTTCCAAATCTCAGCCGCAACCGGGACAGCCCAGTTCGCTGTAACATCGGCGCGCCACTTCGCGCAACTCGCCTGGCGATTGCATGCGACGGGGGTCGCCGGTATGGTCTGCGCACTGTGGGACCGCCGGAAACGATCCATTCACCACGATTGCGTTTGCGCATAACCGCGGCTGCCGAAAGCAAAATTCGCGGCGGTCATCCGTGGCTATTCGCCGACAGCATTCGAGCGCAGAATCGCGAAGGGCACGCCGGCGAACTTGCCGTTATTTACGATCGCCGGGATCGCTTTTTAGCCGTGGGCCTTTTCGATCCGGAATCGCCACTGCGCGTGCGGGTGCTGCACACGGGAAAGCCGGTCGAGATCAATGAGAACTGGTGGAGCGACACCTTGTTGAAGGCGATCCGGAGGCGGACCGGTCTTTTCGACGACCGGACGAACGGGTATCGTTGGATCAATGGCGAAAGCGACGGCTGGCCTGCGATGGTCCTCGATCGTTACGATCGGGTGCTGGTTCTCAAGTTGTATTCCGCGGCGTGGCTGCCGCGGCTTGCTGAGCTCTCGATGTTCATTCGGGATGCGCTCCAACCCGAGCGGTTGATTCTTCGTTTGAGCCGGAACATTCAGCATCGAGCACGCGCCGAGTACCAACTCGAAGACGGCCAAGTGCTATTTGGTCCGCCGTTGTCCGACCGGGTGACTTTTCTCGAAACCGGGCTCCGTTTCGAAGCGGATGTGGTGCGCGGACAAAAAACCGGCTTTTTCCTCGATCAACGCGAGAACCGTCGTCGAGTCGAGTCGCTGGCGCGCGGGCGTCATGTATTGAATGCGTTCAGTTTCTCCGGCGGGTTTTCTTTGTACGCCGCTCGAGGTGGGGCCGAGCGGGTGACGGATCTCGATATCAGCTCGCATGCGTTGGAAAGCGCGCGAAGGAATCGAGCGTTGAATCAGTCCGATCCGCACGTGGCCAAATGCGCTTTTGAAGCGACTCAGGCCGATGCCTTCGAGTGGTTGGAACAAGCTAAACCGAAGCAGTATGACCTTGTCATTCTCGATCCTCCATCGCTGGCGAAGCGTGAAGCGGAGCGGTCGGGGGCAATCCAGGCTTACGGCAAACTCGCCAGCCATGGCCTTCGAGTCTTGCGGCCGGGTGGCGTGCTTGTGGCCGCTTCGTGCTCCGCGCATGTTTCAAGCGGCGAGTTTTTTGAAGTCGTAAGGCAGGCCGCGCGGAAATCACAGCGACGCTTCGATGAACTGGAAACAACGACGCATCCGCCCG
>JBFMDG010000601.1:0-4925 GCA_040754135.1 Verrucomicrobiota bacterium | reverse complement strand
TGGTTGTTGCCGGCGTTTTATTTGCCGGAACATCGGGGAATTCGTTACAGCTGAAACTGCCCCACTCCTTTATGTCCACCACGGCGGATGATCGGAAAGTTCCGTTGGCCAAATTGAATCACCTCATTTCGGAGGTCTGGGAATGCAACGCCTTCTACACTCACAAATGGTGTGAGGCGGGACTCGATCACCAGCCGTTGACGGCCCTCGATGATCTCGCTGCCTTTCCCCTGACCACCCGCGAGGAATTGCTGGCCGATCAACAGGCCACTCCGCCATTGGGCACGAATCTGACCGGCCCGGCCTGCAACCTGAAACATTTCTACCATTCCTCAGGCACCTCGCGGGCCCCGCTTTTTTGGGCCGACAGCGCGGAAAGCTGGAACTGGGTTCTCCATTGCAGCCTTTCACTTTTTCTCCGCGCCGGAGTGCGTCCCAGTGAGCGCGTTCTTTTCCTGATGAAATTCGGATCGTTTTCAGGCCCGTGGGTCATGTACGAAGGCGCGGCGCGTCTCGGTTGCGCTTGCCTGCCGGTCAGCAGCGACCTCGATCCGGAGGAGCAAATCCGCTGGCTGCACATGTTCTCTCCCAGCGTGCTGGTGGGCAAGCCCTCCCGCCTCGCACTCCTTGGACAACATGCGCTCCGCCACACCGAATGGTTTTCTCACTACCGCCCCTCCCGGCTCATTCTCTCGGGTGAACCAGCCACAGAGGAAATTCGGCTGCGCCTCCAAAAAATTTGGGGCGCGCCGTGTTTCGACCGCTATGGACTCACCGAAGCCGGATCGGTGGCCAGCGAATGCCTGGCGCATGCCGGAGGCCTCCATTTGCTCGATCAAGAGTTTGTAGCGGAAGTAATCGATCCGATCACTGGCCGCCGCTTGGAAGGCGATCAACCCGGAGAACTCGTCCTCACCAATTTCGGCCGCATCATGCGCCCGATCCTCCGTTATCGCACCGGAGATTTCGTCCGCCTTGTCCACGATTATTCCTGCCCGTGCGGATTGAAAGGCACTTTCATCGTGGGGCCCATCACACGCCTGCGCTCGGCTTCTTCTTCCCCTTCGGAGAACTGATCTGAGTGTCACCGGCCGAGCTTTTCTGTGGTCAGAGCGCGAGGGGCAACTGCAAATCGCGCCAGCCAAATTCCAAGCACGATGCCGAAAACGAGGTGCGCGCTAAAGGTGATGAGAATGAATCGGCTGTTCAGTCGGAATCCAAAATAGGTCGGATAAGGCGTGAGCAGCAGCATGGCTTCAATAAAACACGCCCACACCACGGCTCCCCAAAAAAGAAACGATGCCTTCGCTCGCGGAATCAGTGTCAGCGCCATGATTCCGAGCGCCGCGCCATTGGAAAAATGATAAGTCCAACCGAGCGCGTGAATGAGCCAGGCCGGTTCCGCCGATCCCCAAAGCATCTCGCCAAATCGAAAAAACACGCGAAAGAGCGGCGCGCCATTCAGCACAAACGGCACGCGAAACAAATCATAGGCGCAAGCCGCAACCACACCACCGATCGCGCCATGCACAATCCAGCGTGACGCCGGTTGCCCCCGAAATCTCCAGGCCAAATACACCAGCGCCGCCGTGGCCGGCAAAAGGATCAAGCAGGCAAAGGCGCGCATCGACCAGAAACCCCACATCTGCCCCAGCAGACAACCGAGCGAGGTGGCCGCAAGACTGAAAACCACCAGCCGCAACTTCAATTCAGATCTCAAATCTTTTTCCTGCATCCGGATAAGCGGCCAGACCGTAAAGTCGATGATGCTGAATTTCAAATTTCATCGGCCTGTCCGTCCGCGCCGCACAATGGATAGCGCCAGCCGCAAAATGTCACGCGCATTTACTTTAATCGAATTGCTGGTGACGGTGACTCTGATCAGCGTGCTCGCCGGACTTCTGATTCCGTCGCTGCAACAGGTCAAGGCAAAGGCCCACCGGGTTCAATGCCTCAGCAACCAGCGTCAAATCGGCCTGGCCGCCCTGCTCTACATGCAAGATCACGACGGCAGTTTGTTTCATCACCACGAAGGTTGGGTCCTGGATGATGGAACGCAGAGCGATGAACTGCCTTCGGATTTAGCGGGCTGCTCGGGCGGCGGCCAGGCCAATAGTCACGCCGAAAAACCGTGGGTAATTATTTTCCAGCCTTATCTCGCATCGCGGCAGGTTGCATTTTGCCCCGCCGATCGGACACCGCGTTCGCGCATGCTCGCCAAGGATCTGCGCGATTTCAATGGCCTCATCAGGCGCACGGATGAAGAGCCGCCAGAGACAACGGAACTGGCCCTTGCTCGGAAGAATTATCTGACAACTCAGAGTTACCTCTTGAATTCCATTTTCACCCATCGCTCTGCCCGCTATGCATTCGAAGGCGTGCTGCCAGGCTTTGCCACCTCTGCTGCGATCAGTGCGCTGCCCAATCCGAATCTCATTTTCTTTTCCGAACGCAATTCCGAAGCGTTGAACGCGCCGAACAATTTCGAATATGGCATGGCCCAGGATGATTACGACACCTGGACCGGTGAAGCCGCACTGGTCCGCTGGGGTCAGGGCTCATACGGAAATGAAGGTTGGATCCGGCACAATCGCCATGCGCAAAAGGCCAATTACATTTACTTCGATGGCCACGCCGAGACACTCCCCTGGCGGGCCGCGCGTCAGGATCAGTATCCCGATCACGAAGTGCGCGCTCCATTGGCAACTCCGCCTTAGCTTAGTAGAGCCATTTCAAAGACTTCGCTTCCCGAGCGGCGCCGGATCCGCTAGGCTCTGGCCATGGTTCTGAACAACCTGTTTTGTCCATGCGCCGCAGCCTTGATCACACTGCTTTGCCTGATGCATTCGCACGCCAGCGAAGATGGCAGCTTGCGTGTCATGACTTTCAACTTGCGTTATGCCAGCGCGACGCCGCCGAATTCATGGCCCGAACGCCGCTCCGTGATGGTGGAATGCCTGAAGGAAACTGATCCGGATTTGATCGGCACACAGGAAGGGCTCTACACGCAACTCAAAGATCTGGCCGCCGACCTGCCGCGCTACGATTGGATCGGCCTGGGCCGCGACGGCGGCAGCCGCGGCGAGTTCATGGCCGTGTTTTATCGCAAAGAACGTTTTGATGTTCTCGAGTATGATCACTTTTGGTTGTCCGATTCACCGGGCTTGATCGCTTCCACCTCCTGGGGCAACAGCAATCGCCGCATGGTCACCTGGGTGCGCTTCCTCGATCGGCGATCCAAAAAAGAATTCTATTTCGTAAACACTCACCTGGATCATCAAATCCAACTGGCGCGCGAAAAAAGCGCCGCGCTCATCCGGGAACGCATTGCGCAATTCAACCCGGCTTTGCCGCTCTTGCTGGTCGGCGATTTCAACGCCGTCGCCGGCAAAAACAAAGCGTATGACATTCTCATCGGCAGTGGCGAAGGCGCATTGACCGATTGTTGGACGGCGGCCAAAGAGCGGCGCGGCGACATCGTTGCCACCTTTCATGGATTTAAAGGGCCGGTGCAAGGAGATGCGCGCATCGATTGGATTCTTTCGCGGGGCGCGATCGAAACGAAATGGATTGAGATCGTCACCTTTGCTCGGAACGGACAATACCCGAGCGACCATTTTCCGGTGCTCTCGGAAGTGGTCTTTTCGGAAAGGATCGCCAGCGGGAAATAACCAAACGGCTGGGAAAGCAACTCCATGGAATCCACCGACTCGAATCCGTCGTTGCCGGCAACTGGCGAAGAACTTCCGGCAAGCGCGCCACCCGATCCGAAGCCATTCACGCCTCTCGCGCCGGAAGTGATCAATCTTTGGCGATTGACCAACGCCATCGGCTCCGTGGTCATCCTGCTTCTCCTGGGAATTCCGGCGTTAATCATTTCGCTTGCTGTGCCCGCGGCCCGCCTTTACGTGGGACTCGCCTGGCTGGCCATTGCCGCGCTGCGGATTTGGCTTTTCCTCTGGTATCCCGGACGCGCTTATGCGGCTTGGGGCTATCGGATCGATGACCGCGTTTTGGAAATTCGCCATGGCATCTTTTTTCGCGAGATCGAACTCCTGCCCTTGCCGCGATTGCAACATGTCGATTTGCGGCGCGGTCCATTGGAAAGGTATTTCGGTTTGGCTTCCCTCATTCTCAATACCGCCGGAACGCATAATGCCGTGCTGACCATCCCCGGATTGAACGCCGATGAGGCCATCCGTTTGCGGGATCACCTCGTCGCGGTGGGAGGCGATGATGCCGTCTGAACCTGTTCCGCATTCAGACGCGGAATCTTCCCGACCACTGGCGGCGCCGGAGGAAACCAATCAAACACCCGCATCGCCGCCCTCCCCTTCGCCGGCTTCCGCACCAGCGGAATGGCCCGTTCCGCCGCTCATTCCACCTCCTTTGCCACCACCCTTGCCATTCTCTTCGGCCACACCGCCGAAAATAGAGTCTTCGTTGAATGTGGCCTCGTTGTTGGAAGGACGGCTGCATCCGCTGACGCTCTTTTTCGTCGCCTGGAATACGGTGCGGAATCTTTTGATTCCGGCGATTATTTACATTGCGGCGGGACGCGATCGCAGTCTCGGTTTCATTCTCCTGGCCGTGGGAGGCGTCTCGTTCGTGAACGGCTTGATTCAATATTTCAGCTTTAAATTCCGGATTGAAAATGGCGAGTTGATCACGCGCCAGGGCATCATCGAGAAAACCGAGCGGCACATTCCTCTGGCGCGCGTGCAGGACTTGCGCGTCGAGCAAAAACTGCTGCATCGCATTTTGGGCGTGGTGGACATCTTTGTCGAAACGGCCGGAGGCAAAGGCGCTGAGGCCAAACTGTCGGTGCTCACAAAACCGGAAGCAGAACGCTTGCGGCAAGCTGTCTTCGAGCGCGTCACCGCTTTGCCTGGAGCCGCCGCCGATGTCGCCGCAGTCGCGGCCCG
>JBFMDG010000600.1:0-4928 GCA_040754135.1 Verrucomicrobiota bacterium | reverse complement strand
GGGGGACGCAGTTCGCTCATTTTGGACTGCGGTGGCAAGCGCGAGAGCGCGCGACACCGCTTTGGCCAAACTCCCATCGCATTGGATTTACCCACACGCATTGCCAAGGCCAAAGTGCCGTCGCCACTTCGTTCTGCCGGCGCACTCCATAGCGCGGGGGACGCAGTTCGCTCATTTTGGACTGCGGTGGCAAGCGCGAGAGCGCGCGACACCGCTTTGGCCAAACTCCCATCGCATTGGATTTACCCACACGCGTTGCCAAGCCCAAAGCGCCGTCGCCACTGCGTTCTGTCGGCGCACTCCATAACGCGGCGAGCGCGGTGCGCGGGAATTATTCGGCGCGCAACCGATAAAACCGAACGCGCTTGTCCGCTGGGATTTGATCGGTGTAACTGCCGGTCGCCAATCCCGTGGCCAGGTTGGACCATTGGCTGAGATCCTCGGAAATCTCGAGCGCATAGGTTTGTCCGGGCGCCGGCGTCCAAGTCAGCGTGACGCCTCCGGTTTGCTCGATTTTCGCCGACAATTTCGGGCGCGCCAAGGTCGCCAATTCCGAATTGTAGATGTTGGCGATTTGCTCGCTGGTCAGCGGTTGATCATAAGCACGGAGTCTCGCCATGGTCAGAGAAGCGAACTGTCCGCCCGCACCTCCGTTGGCGTTGTTTTGGGCGCCGACGCGGAAGGGAAGCGGATTCATTGCTGGTGTGTTATCTACCGCCCAAGTGACGAGGGGCGCGGCGAATGTTTCCGTATTGGCCTGCACGCCATTTTTGTAAACCGTCGCGGTGCTGGTTGCTCCGTCGTAAACGTAGGCGACATGAGTCCATTCCCCGACCACAATATTGGCGGCACCGCCCCACGATACATCCGGTCCAGCTCCCCACAATCCCATGGCGCCGAAGGTTGCGTTGCTGCCATGGATGAACGAGGCATTCGAACCGTCGGGCCCGCCGCGGCGGCCCCAGGCGAAAACGGTTTCTTCCGTGTTCAACGCCGGATTGAAAATCCACGCATCAACCGACCGGCTCCCATTGCCGGTGATGAACAACGGCGCCGCTGGACCGGTAAAGAAATGCGTGCCGCCAAAAGTCACGCCATTCACATCGCCGACGGTCTCGACATTCGCCAGGAATCCTTCGCGACCGACAAATGCGCCACCCATTACCCCCGTGTTATTCCAGACGGGCAACGGTCCCGGCGTCAGTTTGGTCGCATCCAAGTGCACGAGCGCGACTGGTGCGCCGAAGACTGGTACGCTGGAAAGACTGTTCGGATTCGATCCGTGGAAAACTTCCTGTCCATCGAGCCAGGTATCCGCATCCGTGTCCGCCACGAGCGGATCCGATCCAGTATCGTTCGCATTTACGAATGTTCCCGTGCCTGTTTCCACTTTGTCGGTGAGCCCATCCTGGTCGGTGTCGGGTCGCAATGGATTTGTCGGCGCCGGGTTCCCGCCGACCAGCCGGTTGACTTCGGCCCCGTCCAGGACGCCATCGCCATCGGTGTCTTGAACGTCCGGTTTGGTGCCGGCCTGGTATTCGCCCAAATTGGACAAACCATCATTATCCTGATCTTTTGCTGCGTCCGACGGATCGTTCGGATTGAGGAATGTAAAGAGGCGTTCATACCAGGTCGGGATGCCGTCGTTGTCGAAATCGATCAATCCGAAGCCACCTGCTTCCGAGTTGTAAGTGCTCAAGATGGTGTCGGGGTCCAGCACTCGATCATAAACGCGCAAGCGAGCGATGGTCATGGTGCCGCGCAGGCCGCCGGTGGCATTGCCGTTGGCCTCGTTTTGCGACGCGATGCGGAAAGGCAGCGGGCGGTTTTGATTATCGACGGCATGAGTGTTCAAAGAGCTGATCAATTCGTCATTCGCTTGCACGCCGTCCTTGTAAACAATGGCGATTTGCGCCGCCGAATCGTAAGTGTAAACCACATAAGTCCACCGGCCGACTTCGACCTGTCCGTTCCAGCCGAGGTCAGGCGCACCCCAATGGCCGACAGCGCCGAAGGTGGCATTCAAGCCGTGATTGAAGGAACAATTCGATCCATCGGGACCGCCTCGCCGTCCCCACGAGAAAATCGTTTCCTCATCCGCGGCGGCAGGATTCCAAATCCATGCTTCGACGGTGCGGCTGGCATTGCCGGTGATGAACGATGGAGTGGCAGGCCCGGTCATGTATTGAGCCGTGCCCGTGCTGTTGAACACGATTCCGTTTACCCCGGCAAAAGGTTCGACGGAGGGGATTCCGTTTGCGGGCGCTGCAAATTCGCCACCGATAGTTCCCTCGTTCATCCAGGTCGGAATCGGTCCAGCCGCCAGGGATGTTGCATCCAACTTCACCAGCGCCGGGCGAGCGGCGCCAGGCACGCTGTTCGGATTGTTCGGATCGGATCCGGCGAAGACCTCTTGTTGATCGCCGAAACTATCGCCATCGGTATCGCTGACCAGCGGATCGGACCCGGTGTTGTTCGCATTCACAAAAACTCCGGTGCCGGTTTCGACTTTATCGGAAAGGCCATCCGCATCCGTATCCGGTCGCAAAGGATCGGTTGGCGCGGCCACGCCTCCTGCCATGCGATTAAGTTCATCGGCATCGCTCACGCCATCACCATCGGTGTCGGCCTTTGTGGGATTCGTTCCCACCTCGAATTCGCGCAAGGTCGTGAGAGTGTCGGCGTCCTGGTCTTTGACCGCGTCGGTGGCGTCATTGGGATTGAGAATGGTGCTGTAACGCCGTTCGTACCAGTCCGGCAAACCGTCACTATCCGAATCGATCAAACCGAAGAAGGCCTTTTCCTGTTCGAATTTCGCGGCGATGGCCGAGGCATCGAGGGCGGAGTCATGCACCCGAATGCGGGCAATGCTCATGGAACCACGGAGCGCGGCGGTGGCGGCGCCATTGGCTTCATTTTGTGATGCCACGCGAAATGGGAGCGGAGCGCCGGTATCGCTGGTGGCATGCGTGTTCAACGGAGCCGGGAGCACCTCCGAATTCGCTTCGACACCATCGCGATAAACGATCGTGGTTTGATTCGGGCCATCGTAGGTATAAACAACATAGGTCCAGCTGCCCGCGGTGATCTGATCATTCCAGCCGATGTCTGGCGAACCCCAATGGCCAACCGCGCCGAAGGCACCGTTCAAGCCATGATTAAATGAGCAGTTCGATCCTTCCGGCCCGCCGCGGCGTCCCCAGGAGAAAACCGTTTCTTCGTCCGCGATCGTTGGATTGAGAATCCAGGCTTCCACCGTGCGGCTCCCGTTGCCAGTCACTTCCAGCGGGGCCGCCGGTCCCGTGTAGAATTGCGTCGTGCCATTCAACGTCACGGCGTTGATGCCATCCACGGCTCCGACCGCCGGTCCTCCGGTCGCGGTGAACTCTCCCGCGATGCTGCCTGCGTTCGGCCAGGTTGCGAGCGGCCCGTTTGGAAGCTGGGTCGCATCCAAATCGACCAGGGTAGCTGCTTTTAACAAGGAGACGTTTGGAGCAGAACACGCAAGCAAAGCGCATGCGGCCATGGAAACGGACAAGGGTCGCCGCAACCAACGGCTGCAGCGATGTTCGGTTTGAGGGGCTTTGGATTTCATAGGCGAGTGCTTTGTGGTGTTGGCAAAGAGAATTCACAGGGCGCCTGCCTTGCCGCGCCTTGTGCGCAAGACAGCGAGCTCCGCGTTCGTTTTTCAAAGGGTCCTCTCCAGACTAGGGGAATGCCTCGTCGCCGCCCATTGCATGAATCCACTTCCACATATGCGAAATGCACGCGGCTGCATCGAACGAGCGGACCCGGTTCGACACGATTTCACACGCGGCGCCCTCCTCCGCCACGGATTGCGAGTGTGATGCTTTCGTTATAGCTCTCGGTCAGGAGCAATCCCGCGCTGCCACCGCAGATCCGTTAGCCCGGTCATGGCCCGTGCAATTCCTTCAAGAGTTTTACTGCCGATTCCACCAGTTTTTCTCCGCCGCCCGGTTGAATTCGCGAGTTCACAGTTTCATAACTCCCTTCCTGGAACGCCCGGCGCGTCGGCACATAACCGATGTCGTCGTTGCACAACTCGATGACGAAGGTTTCACGAAACGGGGAAGCGCGTTTGATGGCGAGGCCAATATCGACAAACACCTCGCCAGGCAAGCAAACGAATGCCGTGTTGCGGTCGAGGCGAAAAACCTGCACGTCCATCGGCAGCATCGATCCGCTGCGACGGCGCAGTTCTTCCACGTCATTGATTTTATAGGCTTCGACCTGGCCGAGAAAACTGAGGCTCGAGGTGCCGACTTTTTCGAGCAAGGCCCGCGCGCGGGTGATTTGTTCGGCGGAGAATTCCTGCAACGGAGCGCGGACCTGTTCGTAGCGTGAGGCGAGCATGGGCTGGGAGATGGACGCCAGTTGCGGCAAAGCCTGCAGCACCGCGTCGCCGAGCGCGCCGCCGATGCGAGCCGCTTCTTCCCCGCCCTTTTGCGGACGGCCGCTGGCCACATCGATGTGGTTGATATCGCCGCAAGTGCCGGTGGCGAAAATCGAAACGACTTTTTCGCCGAGCGCTTTTTGAATCGTGCGTTCGAGATAAAACGGGTAATCGGCGCTGTATTCGGTGCCCCCCGTAGTGTCGAGATGCAACGCGAACGACGTCATGATCGCCAAAGGATTTTTGGCGCCGACAAGGCGAAAGCGGAGGAGCATGACCTCCGGATCGGTCAGGCCGGCCGATCGCACGATATTGGTATTGAGTTTGCCGGGATTGAACACAACGGCGCCATCTTTCATGTAGAAACGGCGATTGAACGACAAACCCCATTTGAATGTGCGGCCGGCATCGAGTTCGATGGGCGCGGCGCCTTGCTTCGATTCGGCGATGGCTTCAAGGATTTTTGCGCTCAGGAATTTCGGGTAATCCACTGTTTCCGCGGGATCTTTGCCGT
>JBFMDG010000599.1:0-4935 GCA_040754135.1 Verrucomicrobiota bacterium | reverse complement strand
ATTTTTTTCGAGATCCCGACCCGCGTGTGCCCGCCGATGCCAAAGCCATCGTCGCACCGGCCCATGGCAAAGTTGATTTAATCGAAGAAACAACGGAGTCGGAATTCATTGGAGGCCCCTGCCGGCGCGTCTCGATCTTTTTGTCGGTGTTTGACGTGCATGTTCAGAATGCACCGGTCTCAGGGCACGTGGGGCATTTGAAACATTGTCCGGGACAGTTTCTGAATGCGATGCGAACCGATTGCGGTTTGCACAATGAAAACGTGCTGGTGGGCTTCGAATCGGGCGAACGGCCGGGTGAAAAAATTGCCGTCCGGCTGATCGCTGGTTTGCTGGCCCGCCGGATTGTGCCCTGGGTCACCCAAGGTGACAGCGTCGAGCGCGGTGAACGAATCAGTTTGATCCAATTCGGATCGAGGGTGGATTTGTTTTTTCCGCTGCAGACCAGAGTTCAGGTCCGCCTTGGGGAGAGGGTGCGCGGTGGGGAAACGGTGATTGCGCTTCGGGAATAGTGCCGTTATGCAGCCTCATTCACATTCCCATTCTCATTCGCACTCACAATCCCACGCTCACGCGCATCCGCCGGGTTCCGGGCATGGAGGATCCCACACGCATGCGTCGAGCGCCCCTGATCCGTCGCGAATCAAAATCTATTTTCTGCCGAATTTGATGACCGCGGGGAATCTGTTCTGCGGCTTTGTGGCGCTGACGAAAATTGTTGAGGCCGACATCAACGCGGCCAATTTCAACTCCGTGATCCGGCATGCGTTGTTTTTCATTTTGCTGGCCTGCATTTTTGATCTGCTGGATGGGCGAGTGGCGCGCATGGGCGGATCGGAGAGCCCGTTTGGAAGGGAATTCGATTCATTGGCCGACATCATTTCCTTCGGTGTGGCGCCAGCCTTTTTGGTTCATCGCATTGTGTTGAAGGATGTCTTTGGAACGCAGCATGCCGAGATTGGCTGGTTCATTGCCTCGATTTATCTCATTTGCGGCGCTTTGCGGTTGGCGAGGTTCAATTGTCTGGCCGCTATGTACGGCACCGGAGGGAGCAAAGAGTTTCTTGGCTTTCCCATACCTGCGGCAGCCGGGTTGGTCGCGTCTTTGACAATGTTTCTGATGTGGTGGAGCGAACGTGAATTCCGCACGGGGAGCTGGCGGTATCTTTTGCCGGTCGTGATGGTGATTCTTTCGGTGATGATGGTCAGCGAGGTGAAATATCCCTCGTTCAAGAATCTGGATTTGCGTGCGACGAGGCCGTTTACCAAAATGGTGATCGCTATACTTTTTATCGGTTTTCTGTTGATCTTCCGCGACAAAATTCTTCCGCTGGTTTTGCCGCTTTTGTTTACAGCGTACCTGATTTATGGGCTGGTCCGAACCCGGTTATCCCGGCATATTCGGCGGGAGATTGAAGACGAAGAGGAAGGGACGGACTGAAGCGTGTTTGAACTCAAGCCCATTGTGTCGGCGGGGTTGACTGGATTTTTGAGCGGTTTTCTTTTTTCCATTCCGGTCGGTCCGATCAACATCACCATTATCAATGAGGGAGCGCGGCGTGGATTCAAATGCGCCTTTTTAATTGCGGTTGGGGCGCTGGTGATGGATTTCATTTATTGCGCGGCGGCATTCGCCGGTTTTTCCGGATTGTTTACTTCACGCTGGGCCGCGGCCGTGTTCGAACTGCTCAGTTTCCTTGCCACCCTTTACCTGGGTTGGAAGTACCTCCGCGTTCAAGACCTTCCGGCCACAACAAAAGGGGTTGAGGTGGTCGAGCATAAACTGCATCCACACACGGCCTTCATGATCGGGTTCGTGCGTGTGCTTGGGAATCCGGCGGTCTTTTTGTTCTGGATCACTCTTTCCGCCACCTACATTTCGCATGAATGGATTGAAAACACCTGGAGGAGCAAGGTGGCCTGCGTGGCTGGCACGACGACCGGCGTGTTCACGTGGTTTATCCTCCTGAGTTTTTTGGTGTCATTAGGTCATGGGAAGTTCTCGACGAAAACATTGGTAAAAATGTCACACATCTCCGGAGCCGCTTTGCTCGGAGTTTCATTGATCATTGGCATCCGGCTTGTCAGCGTCCTGGCGCAATTAAAGCGCGCGCGTTTTGAATAAAGCGGAGCGCAGCCATCATTGATTTCACTGAGTAACTTTCGAGGTTTGGCGTCAGGCGAGATCGTGGCGAGTTGCTTCTAATGAACCGTCGATCGTGCTCGCGTGGGAAAAAGTTTCAGGAAGCGATGGCCGCTTTGATCAGACCTACGGCTGCTCCGCCGGCAATGAGCCAGGCAGAATTCAGTCGCCATTTCATCAACGCAACAAGCGAAATCAGCGAGAGAACAATCGTGACGGAATCGACGACTGCTGCGCGGATCAGTTGCATCGTGACCACTGCCATCAAAGCCAGTGAGGCTGCGTTCACTCCATCGAGAAACGCCCCGGCCAAAGGCGATCGGCGGATTCGTGGCACTAAAGGTCCACTGATGGCCACGAAGACAAAGGCGGGCAGGAAAATTCCAATGGTCGCGATCACTCCTGCAGGAACACCGCCGAGCAGGTACCCAATGAAAGTGGCCGTGGTAAAGACCGGTCCGGGAGTAAACTGGCCGACGGCAATGGCATCGATCAATTGGGCTTCGCTCAACCATCCAAATCGTTCCACCAGATCATTGCGCAAAAAAGCGAGCAGCACATAACCACTCCCATACAGCACGGCGCCAACTTTCAGAAAAAATAAGAACAATGGGAGCAATCCGAAAGGAACTGCGGAAGTGGCGGCTCCGGCGGCTGCGACCGTCGATGCTCCCAGAATGGGATTCCCCATTCCGGGGAGAAGCAAGGCCATCGAGACGTTTTTCGCGTGTCCAAATTTTCCAACGCACGAAAGTGCCGCGAAAAACCCCGTCAGGAAAAGCAATGCCAATTCATGCACTCCGAGAAACGCCAGCGCGGCCATCCCCAGGCCAAGCAGGCCAAGAAATGCCGATTTTACCGCGGTCTTGCCGAGGTTCCATAAAGCTTGCGAGACAATGGCAATGACGACGGGTTTGATGCCATAAAGCATGCCTTCAGCAGAAGGAAGTTTTCCGAAGCGCACATAAGCCCAGGCGCAGACAATCACGATGACGGTCGCTGGCACAATGAAACAGATTCCGGCCACCAACAGGCCAAGCCAACCTGCCCTGCGATGTCCGATGTGAATGGCCATTTCCGTGGAGTTCGGGCCAGGGATGAGATTGGTGGCTCCGAGTAAATCGAGGAATTCTTCGTGACTGAGCCAGCGTCGGCGGCGAACGACCTCTTCTTCCATCATGGCGATATGCGCAGCGGGTCCGCCAAACGCGATCGTGCCGAGTTTGAGGAAAAGGGCCGCTACTTCACGCAAAGCCTGGCATTGATCGTTGGCTTTCAACTCGCGAAACGTCTCAAATATTTCACGGCCACTTTGAGATCATTTGGCCAGGGAGCAACAATATGAACCGGCGAACGCAATACGGGATGCGTGAGATTCAAGCTTTCGGCGTGAAGGGCGACACGGCCAATCAACGGTTTTTCTTCCTGGCCTGGTTTCAACCGATAATCGCGCTTCAATTTCGAGAGCAACAACGGCCGTCCGCCATACAACAAATCCGCAACGATAGGCATTCCGCGCGCCTTCAAATGGGCACGGATTTGGTGCGTTCGGCCGGTCAACGGCTGACATTTGAGCAATGTGTAGCTGGAGAAAGACTCGACCACTTCAAAACGCGTTTTGGCTTTTTTGCCATGTTTGGCGTCGGGCCGCATCAAGCCGACTTTGATCGGATGGGGCGCCAACTTGAGGTCCACCTCGAATTGCTCGATGGGGGCATTGCCTTGGGCGAGTGCGGCATAAACTTTGACCGGCTTTTCGGATCCGAACTGATTGGCGAGATCGACGAGAACCGGTTTTGATTTTGCGAGCAAAAGCACGCCGCTCGTTTCAAAATCGAGCCGATGCGCGTTCGCGAGATAAGCCACCCCATGTGCGCGCACCCAAGGCGCACCGCGTTCGATATCGCGGTGCAGCAATTTCATCAGATTCGGACGTTCGGGATCGTACCGGTCCGGGGAGGTCAGAAGACGGCTCGGTTTGTTCAAGGCGAGCAGATGCTCATCCTCGAAGAGAATGTCGATCTCCCAAAACTCCCGAGTCGTCGGTGAGGATAATTTGATGACGCCGCTCATGCGGAAATTCCTCCGCGCGCCAGCAGCGACAGAGTTGTTGTTATTGGGCTGCGAGCGGATTGTCCTGTTTGCCGTATCCGGGAATGGTCAATTTCGCCACTTCCTTTTCGCGGGCTAACCATTCCTGAAAAGCTTCGAATTGCCGATTCTGCCGCAACGAAGTCAGGTAAGCGGGCAACTCGGCTTTCACTTTGGCTTCGTCAACCGGCACGCGTCCCTGCACATGCAGAACGAAACCGCCTTCGCCGGATTCGATGAATTGGCTGACCGGTTCGCCGGATTCGAAGGCAGCGCGTTTCACGGCACCGAGCAGCGCGCGATTCGGCAGTTCTGGAACCGCGGGAGTTTTTTGCGAAAAAGGCGGCAGATCAATGAGCGTGGCTTTCGACTCGATGGCGACGGCTTGAAAGGTTTTACCTTGGGCCAAGGCGGTCACGACATTTGTCCGGAAATTCTCTCCAGCCTGCCGGGCCAACTTGAGCGATTCGCTGCGTCGGAAGTCTTCAGTAACGCGTTGCACCACTTCGTCGAGCGGAGGCAAAACACTTGGAAAGTTCGTTTTGTACGCGATCACGTACACGCCATCCTCGGCCACGATTGGCTCTTCAGTGTAAGGTTCCACGGGGGTCAAACGCGCTGCGACCTGCCCGAAGTCCTCGGGCACCTGCAACTCGCGGGGCGTTTGGCCGACCGGAAAAGGTTGAGTCACCCGGCTGAGGT
>JBFMDG010000598.1:0-4935 GCA_040754135.1 Verrucomicrobiota bacterium | reverse complement strand
TTGATTCCAGGAAAAGCAACTGGCCCCGCGGTTCTTCGGATGGAAAGAAGTGACCGATGCAACCGACATACAATCCGCGCGCCGTTTTGCGCATCGAAACGGGAATGTTGCCTACGGGAATCGAACCGCGCAACACACCGTCCGGCCCGAGCAGATCGATCGCCTGCTCGGTGGCATCCGCGCTGAAGATCAGCCCTTCCTCAGGCTCGATTTGCGTCAAGGTCGTTAAAGGAGGATTGCGGCGGAACCGGGGCGGAGAAAGTTCGAACAGTTTCAGTCCGATGCTGATCTCCTCTCGCGGCGGTTGTGGCGCGATCGTTTCAGGAGCGGTATCGAGGTAATAGGCAACGATGTCTTCCCAATCCGTCTTTGGGATCATGGCCATCGATGGGAAGAGGCCGGTGGCTTTGTACAATTCGGCGTTTTTTGTTTTTTGCACGTCGAGTTGAATGACGCCGAGATAAAACATCATTTTGGGCAGGATATGCTTGCCCCAGGAATATTTATCGACCAGCGACGGTTCAGGAAAGAGATGGCAGGCCTGGCAAATATTTTTGGCCAGTTCAGCACCGCGCACGGCATTCGCCGACGGCTGGCGTTTGATCTCCATGCCTTGAATGGCGCCTTCGAGTGTTCCCGGGGCGGGTTGCGTTGCCGCAGTCACTCCTCCTGGGGCGACCGGAGCAACCGGAGCCGGGGTTGGGGCATTCGTCACAGTGGAAGGCGTGATTTCGGCGGCTGGCCGGGTGCTGGCGCGTTTCGCTTTGGAAAAGAATTGGCCCTGAAACAGGATGAGAAACAGGCCTGCCATGAGAAGGCCGGCAAGGATGAATGGAGCTTTCTTCTTCTTCGGCGGAACGTGTTTGCGCATCTGCGAAGCCTATTCTGGCTCAGACCGCATGCGGGGAAAAGCACGATGTTGAAAGAACGAGCGATGCGGGGCTTTTCTGGCCAGAGATGAAATCGATGCGCGGGGCTTCCCAATGCCTGGCCATTTTTGGTGGAGCCGATTGCAATCCCCAGTGGCCAGTACGGCGACATCATTTGCATCTTGAATTCGAGCAGCCAGCGCCCGGATCGTCTCAAATCTGGAAGGACGACTGTGCGGCACGTGCGGCACGGCCGCGGAAAAGAAACCCTTGACCAGCGGAAAGGCGCGGAATTGAATGTGAGCCCGTTTCACTCAGTCTTAATTGAACTTGCCGCTTCGGGCGGCGCCAACATGTGTCTATGAAAAAATTCTCGCAGCGTTCCTGGTTTCGTTTTTTGTCGATGGCCATTCTTTGTGGCCTTTTACTTCCGGCCTGGGCCGCCCCCAAACGCGTCCTGGTCGTGACCGTCACCAAAGGATTTCGTCACAGTTCGATTCCCACGGCGGAAAAGGTGCTCGGTGAACTCGGGGAAAAATCGGGCGCGTTCACGGTGGATTATGTGCGGAATGACGCGGAAATGGCGGAAAAAATGACGCTCGCCAACCTCGAGAAGTACGACGGTGTCATCTTCGCGAATACCACCGGAGATTTGCCCCTGCCGGACAAGACAGGTTTTCTGAAATGGATTGAATCGGGCAAGGGGTTTATTGGCATGCACTCCGCCACCGATACGTTTCGCGGGCACAAACCGCTTGACGCCTACACGCTGATGATTGGCGGCGAATTCCTCACGCACGACGCGCAAGTGGGCGTGGATTGTTTGAATCAAGACCACCAACATCCGGCCACGAAGCATCTCGGCGACAAGTTTTCGATTTTTGATGAGATTTACATTTTGAACGGATTTGAACGGGCCAAAGTGCACGGGTTGCTCACGTTGGACAAACACCCGAACAGCGGCGCTCCGGGCGATTATCCGATCGCCTGGTGCAAGAATTATGGAAAGGGCCGAGTCTTCTACACTTCTCTTGGACATCGCGAAGACGTTTGGGATCCGGCCTGGAAAGATCAAAAAGGCAATCGCCAGAATTCCCCGGAAATTGCCCAGGCTTATCAACAACACATTCTCAACGGCATTAAATGGGCGCTGGGACTGGAAAAAGGCGATGCCACTCCGCAATCGACCAAAGCCGTTTTGAGCGACAAAGAAGCGCGCGAAGGATTCAAGCCCCTGTTTAACGGGGTGGACCTGACCGGCTGGAAATTGCGCAACCCCTCCGGCCAACCGAGTTGGAGCGCTCAAAATGGCATGCTCGTTAACACTATTGGAAAAAATGAGCATGGCACCGACCTCGTGAGCGAGGAACAGTTCCGCGATTTTACCATTCGTTATGAATACATGATCCCCAAAGGCAGCAACTCGGGTTTATACCTGCGCGGACGGCATGAAGTGCAGATTTTCGACGACTTCGGCACTGGAGAAACGAAAATGGGCGGCAACGGGGCGATTTACAGCGTGAAGCCCGCTTCGCAAAATGTTTCACGCAAACCGGGCGAATGGCAGCAAGGGGAGGCGACGATCATTGGCAACAAGGTGACGGTCACGCTCAACGGTGTAAAGATTCATGACAACGTGGAGGTGAACAAGGCAACGGGCGGAGAACTCGATGGCAATCTCGATCAACCTGGCCCCATCATGCTTCAGGGCGATCATGGCGCCATCGCCTTCCGCAACGTGCGCATCAAGAAATTGAAATGATTCACTCCGCAACGCCCTCCGACATCCGCCGCCACTTGGAATCTTGTAGCCATGTAACCATTTAACATTTTCAACCATTTAACCCAGTCACCGCTGTAACTTTTTGAATTTTTTAAACTCAGTTCTCGCCACCCCTCGCGATGCCCTTGGCGCCATTCATTCCAGTTGTGTTCACGCATGAACTGAGCTAGAAATGCAATCACCGCTCGTTCCGGCATGTAAGACCTGCGAGCGCCTGTGCAGCATGAAAAAAGAAATCGAATCTGACTTGAATCGCCGCAGCTTTCTCAAAGGCGGCTCCTTCGCCGCGCTCATGACATTTCTCGGCGGCGTCGAAATCCGCCCGCAATCCGAACCGAAGAAACCCGGCCGCCCGGTCGGCCCGAAGGTGAAATGCGGTGTCATTGGTCTGGGCATGTGGGGCCGCGAAATCCTCGGACAACTCACTCGCATTCCCGAGGCGGAAATCGCCATGGTTTGTGATCATTATCCGATCATGCTCAAACGCGGCGCGTCCGCGGCGCCTGGGGCCACGGCAACCGAAGATTACCGGCACATACTGGACAACAAAGAGGTGCAAGCCGTGGTGGTTGCCACTCCGACGCATCAACATCGCGAGATTGTTTTGGCGGCGTTGCAGGCCGGCAAACACGTTTATTGCGAAGCGCCGCTGGGCAATACCCTCGATGATGCGCGCGCTATTGCGGTGGCGGCGAAGAATGCTCCCAAACAGGTCTTTCAATCCGGACTCCAATTCCGATCGGATCCGCAGCGCCATTTCCTGCTCGGTTTCATCCGCTCCGGCGCCATGGGCAATACGATCAAAGCCCGCGCGCAATGGCACAAAAAGCAAAGCTGGCGCTACAGCTCGAGCAATCCTGAACGCGAACAAGCGCTCAACTGGCGTTTGCAAAATGGCAATTCGCTGGGTTTGGCCGGGGAACTTGGCATTCACCAGATCGATGCCGGGTCGTGGTTCATCGGCGGTTTGCCTTCAGCGGTTCATGGCTACGGGCGCGTCATGCATTGGAAAGATGGCCGCGAGGTTCCGGACACGGTGCACGCCACGTTTGAATTTCCGAACGGCATCTACCTCGATTACGAGGCGACCATCGCCAACTCGTTTGATTCCGATTACGAGATTTATTACGGAACCGATAGCGCCATCATGGTGCGCGGCCATAAGGCATGGCTTTTTAAGGAAGTTGATTCACCGCTGCTCGGCTGGGAAGTGTACGCGCGCAAAGATGCGTTTTATAAAGAGACGGGCATTGCGTTGGTGGCCAACGCCAGCAAGTCCACCGGTGATGGCGCGCAAGGGGCCGACGATGGGCCGGTCAATCCGCCCGTTTACTACGCGCTCGAGGCGTTCCTCACGAACGTGAATGAAGTCAAAACGGGCGTCGAAGATTTCGAGGCCGCGTTTGACGCCAAAGACACTGAGGCGCTGCTGAAGTATCTGGCCGATATTCACAAGCAACCTGCCGCAGGCTACAAGGAAGGCTATGAAGCCACAGTCATGGCAATTCTGGCCAATGAAGCCATCTTGAAAAAACAGCAGATCCCCCTCGAGAAAAAGTTTTTTGAAATCTGATCTGATTCGGCTCAGCCGCACCGGCGCAAATTCAATCCATCACAACTCATCACGATTATGAAAATGAAAACCTGGTTTTGGCAGCGTTCGTTCGCTGCTTTACTCGCGCTGGTCGTCGCTTCGACGGTTGCGTTCGCTGAGGAATGGGTCCGGTATGAAGGCCAGCCGGGCAGTAAAATCAAAATCGATGGCACCTCGACCATTCACGATTGGAGCGTCGAAAGCCAGATCATCAAAGGCTATATGGAATTGGACACGGCCTTCGATGGCGACCTCAAAACGATGAAGGTCAAACCGAAAGTCGAGGTCACCATTCCCGTTCGTTCTCTCAAGAGCGGCAAAAAACTCATGGACAATGTCATGCACGAAGCCATGAAGCAGACCGAACATCCTCAAATCGAATACCGGCTCCTGGAAATGACGCCGAAAGGCGATGGCAAAGGTCCCGCCGGCCCGTTTCAATACGATGCCAAAGGAACTTTAAAAGTCTCCGGAGTAACACGCACCAATACCATGACCGTTAATATGGAGCGCCTCGATCCCACGAAAATCAAAGTCACCGGCGTGACCAAGCTGAAGATGACCGATTTCGGCATCAAACCTCCCGCACCCGATATCGGCCTCGGCCTCATCAAGACCGGTGACGATGTGAAAATCACTTTCGAATGGATCACCGCCCAAAAGAAAGACCAACCGAAAACCGCGCAGAA
>JBFMDG010000597.1:0-4935 GCA_040754135.1 Verrucomicrobiota bacterium | reverse complement strand
GGTGCGGCTGGCCATCCATCCGACGTTCGCTGTGTCAAGCGCGGCCGCGCCGTAGATCGTGAGATTAGCCTGGCGTCCCGAGGCATCGGTCAAATCATCGAAATGAAACAAGGCTACCGTTTCCGGACGCACTTCCAATGGGGCAGATTGATAACTGTTGGCTGGTTCGTTGGGCGAGAAAGTGGCGACGAAATTGGTGGCGGCAAACAGGCGGCGTCCATCCGGCAACAGCGCTTCGACTTCGACCCATTGTTCGCCTGGATAGCGCGGCGCAAATGTGAACGCAGGCCCGAACGCAGGTTGCTGATCCCGCGCTTCCCACACAATCTGGGCCTGGCTCAGGTCGAGACCGGGGACGGAAAGCGTGGCGGTCACGTTCTCGAGCGCGGCATTGGTTGAAGGCAATCCAATGATTTGTGCGGCGGCGGATTTCCATGATTGCGATTTCACGCTGGATTGGGCCATGAGGAATGAAAGGCTCGCCAGGCTGCGCGCTTGATCCACCACCACGAATTCGGTCGTGGTATTAAACGTGTCGCCCCAACGATCGTAGTAGGGATATGGCGCCGTGGTTGCGCCATCGGGCGGATAAGCCAGTGCGCCGAGTTCGGATTGGTAATGATACAGCCAGGAGAAACCCGATTGAATATTGCCAAGAGGAATGCCGGTGGGCGGCAGAACGCGATGATCATTCTGAGCGAATTGATGCACGATATCGCGCT
Source organism: Verrucomicrobiota bacterium (assembly GCA_040754135.1). Classification (GTDB taxonomy): domain Bacteria; phylum Verrucomicrobiota; class Verrucomicrobiia; order Limisphaerales; family SIBE01; genus JBFMDG01. Next base: position 4,213 of record JBFMDG010000597.1, on the reverse strand, counting down.
GCCGTTTCCAACCGAGACCGGTGATGTAGCTGACGTTGACCGGATTTGCGCCGGCTTCGTACGCGAGGTTGCTCAGGATGGCTTTGAGATAATCGCTTCGTGATTCGAGTTGGTAGGCCACCGTAAGATCGAATGCCCGTTCACTGGAAAAGTACCACCCGGCGCTGCGATACTGTTTGTTCAACAGAGGGAAGCTGGTTCCGTAGGCATTTTGATTGGCAAAGGAGAGGTGATCGTCGGCTGCACCTTTGATCTCCGCTTCGCATTTGGCCAAATAAGAGGCATCGAGCAAAGCCGCGGAGAGCCGCCCCGTGCGCGTGGCAAACGCGTAAGTGCGCGCGGCGCAGCCATAGCCTTCAAACAATCGCCACCAACTCCAGCGGCGTGTGTTCGGATTGGCCGGATCGTACCACGATTTCAAGCGCTCATGATAAAGAGGATTGCCGGTCGCGACGAAGAGCGCGGCCGCCGCCCACGCCAATTCATCGTCGTGCATGAACTCGTTGCCGTAATGCGTGATTTTTTGATACGCGCCGTCCTTACCGTACTGGGCGATGGCCAGTTCCAAAAAGGCCCAGCCCAATTGCGCCTGCTGCAGATAACGCGCGGCCTCGAGAGGAAATTGCTGCCGGAACAAGGGCGACGATCCGATTTCCGCCAGCGCCGCCACGGCCGCCGCTGTGACAGCGGTTGTCTTGGGCCAGACCACTTGCGGATCCCCTTTGTCCGGCAACACGTCGTCCTCATAACGCCGGTCGCGTGGATAAACCAGGAAGTAAAAGCCGCCATCGGCATCCTGCATCCTGGCGAGGAAGTCCGCTTCCCATTTTGCTTCCTGCAACAAATCGCTCCGGCCATCACCGCTTTCAGGTATGCCCAGATTGTCCAAAGCGCCCACGCCCGCGAATGCATCCACGGCAAACACCAGATAATGGATCAAACCGGCGCTGTTGATGGTGTATTTGCTGTAATCACCGGCGTCGTGATGCCCTCCCGACACATCCACTTTGCCCTGCTTCACAAAAGGGTACCGGCTCGAATTGACATCTTTGAGGCGCGGCGCCGTATGGCGCGGGTTCGTCGCGTAATCGCCAGTCACTTCCGCGAGAAAATCCTGAACTTTCTGATAGGACATCGTGGGCACATCGGCCGGAGCAAGATGACATGCGTCATGAGCATGGCGCGTAAAAGGCGATTCATTCTTCAGTCCGCAACGCTGATGATACAATCCGAGCGCGTAGGTCCGGGCGAAGGCCGCGGGCGTGCCGTCGTCGATCAGAAACGCGAAAGATCCGCCGAGGCCCGGAACGACGACGCGATATTCACCGGGTGTGGTGAAGGCGGTGAAATCGGCTTCGTAAACTTTTTGATACGGTTGTGGTGAATAGGTGTAGCCGGTGTCGCGGCGCAGCACGAGCGCACCTTGAAAAACCACCTGCCCGGAATCGGCGCGCACCAGTTGAAAACCGGAGGCGGGATCGATGTTCATTTCACCAAGACTGCCAAGATAATAACCGACGAAAGCCTGCTTGGGATGCGATGGCGCGTATCCGACCTGGTTGACGTGAATGGCCGGTGTGAAACGCAGCGGATCGAGTGTGGCTTTAAATTGCATCGCGGAATTCCAAAGGCGCGCGTTGGGATTCTTTACCTCGACGCTCTGTCCCCCAGCCAGCGGAGTGGTGAGTTCAAGGTAAAGTTGATTCAGCAATCGCAGGTCGCGCCTTTTCAGCGGCGCATACAACGGGCGTCGTTTGAATCCCACCGATTTCACCGTCACGGTTTGCGCGCCCGCGGTCACCGCGAACTCGGACGGGCTGGGCAGGTTGAGCTGAAAATTCGCGCCGACGAAATCCCATTGCGGGACGCGGGCGGGATCGGGATCTTTGCGGGTGACGAGGGTTAACTCGAGCAGCGTGGGCGAGAGAATGCGGAGGGCGTGCTCGCCCGGTTCCGGCATCGCCAGCGGATTGCTTTCATCAAGTCCGGAGGCTCTGGATGGAAGCGCCAGTAACAACCAGCAAGCAAAAACAGAAAACATCCCGGCGCGCGCTGCGGCCCGGCAGGCACTCAAAAAAATGTGGCGAACACGCGCGCCCGATGAGAGCGCGTGTGTGGACAGACTCGAGAGTGATTTGTGATTCAGGCATGACCAGTGTGGTCGGGAACGATCTGAGTTACTCACGCGGCTCGCGTTTAGCAACGGCTGTACCGCCATGCCGCTTTGCCGAAAATTCAGAGACAAACCTCGCGGGCGCGTCGGAATTCCTTGGCGACCTCACACCAAGGCTTCCGCGCCTGTCAGCTTTCAGGACAGAATCTTTCCAGTGTCCCGCGCAAACTCCGCGACCACTTTCGAGCCCCTGCCTCAAGCGTGAAAATTTCGCCGGGCAACGTCCAAAAAATTGACGTCAACAACGCGCGGCTTTGGGACATGAGATCATTCACGATCTTCGACTGAATCGTCAGCGTGCAGATCTCGTGACTGATGGACGGAATAAACTGTGGACGATCCGACCCCGGATCAGCAGCGCCGCGTCGAGCGCGGATGATCACGGCGCTGCCGTGGCTGCTTCGATCTTCCGGCAAACCATGTCGAGCAGCGGGTGGTAATAAGTGGAGGAAGGTTCGAGATATTTTTGTTCACGCGCGTTGACGGCAATTTGCAATGCTTGCGGAAGCTGGCCTTTGCGAAAATAGGTGTCGGCCATGCGCGCGAGAATCAGTCCCGGCGCTTTTGGATCGTTGGCAAAATTCACCGGCCCGCCGCGCGCCGTGTCCGGATCGAGCGCTTTTTCCGCCAGCGCAAAGAACGCTTCGTCGTCGCCGCGATCCCACGCCAATTCCGCCAGGTGCAAATGGTAAACACGGCGGTTCGCCGGATCGGTTTCGAGCAGCCGATGAATGACACGTTCCAATTCACGCGCCGGCGGCTGAAAGAAAACACTCCGATGCGACCGGTAGGTGAGCATCATGGCTTTTTCGTAATAGCGCAGCAGTCCGGGAGATTTCTCGGAATATTTCAAAAGAAACTCCCGCGCCGGCGTGAGGCGAAACACTTCCAGTTCCGAACTCTGACGCATGTCATCGAGCTGCACCAGCATCTCGAGCGTCGTGATGGTCTGCGGATGATCTCTTTGCCAGCGATAAATCAGCGATCGCATCAACGGGCCGGGAATGAGGTGCTCCTTTTCATACATGCGCGCAAACACCAGGAAATCCTCTTCCGTAATGGGGCGTGATTTCAAGTAATCGGCCAGCAGGGTCGTGGGCCGCAGCGAATATGTTTCGTCAAAAACACGCCACGCTTCACCCTGGCGGCGCGTGAACAAAGCCCGCTGCGCCAGGTACTCGAGCGTCGGATAATAATCGCTATGCTGCGGCGTGTTGGGCGGCACGATGAACTGGCCGTGCTGCTGCGAAATCACTTCACGCGAAAGAAAGGCAACCACGCTCGTCAGTTGAAATCGCGCCAGATCGCTCTTGACCCGCTCGTCTTGAAAACGTTGTTCGAGCGCGCCCAAATCCACCTTCAAGGGCTGCGTCGAGCCAATTAAAATGATGTCGCCCAAAGTTCCCTGCCACACGCTCATGAAAGGAAACACCGCCGTGAAAGTCGCGAACACCGTGTTCATCGCTTCCTCGTTCGTTTCATACGCCTGAAGCCATTGCGTCATGATTCCATCTTCCTTCAGACGCGACCGGCAGTTCTCGTAATACTCCCGGCTGAAGACAGCCGCGACGCCCGCCATCCACGGATTCGAAGGTTCGCTGACGATGACGTCATATTTGTGATCGGTGATTTTGAGAAATGATTTCGCATCCTCGATCACGACACGCACTTTTGGATTTTGCAGCAACTGATCGTTGTGATTGCGGAAGTAATGCGCCGCCTCGACCACTTCCGGAGAAATTTCCGCCACATCCAGGCGTTGAATGCTCGGATGACGTGCCACCGCGCTGCAGGTCATGCCGCTGCCCAGTCCGATGACGAGGACATCCTGCGATTGTGGGCGCAGGAGCATGGGAATATGGCCGCAGAGCAATTGCGTGCTGACGTCGCCGGTGGTGCTCGCTTCGGCTTTGCCGTTGACGCGCAGGGTGAATTGCTGTTTTCCCTCGTCCTGCCATTCGGCCACGCAAACGCTCGAGCCGGCGCCATCCTTGTAATAAGCCAAATCAAACGGCCGCGTCATGATGCGGTAATCGGCCA
>JBFMDG010000596.1:0-4939 GCA_040754135.1 Verrucomicrobiota bacterium | reverse complement strand
GCCGGCGAGCGTTCTGGCAGACGTTTGGCATGCGCGCAGAAGAAGTTAGAGCCGACTCACATCAGGCTGCTACGGAGAATTGGGGTCTGTGTGAGTTCGATCATTTGTTTCTGGTGGGGGCGCGCTTGACGATCGGGTGCGCGTTTCGCGGATCTCAAAAGGCGGCGGAGCGTTTGACGCGCCGGCGAGCGTACTGGCCGACGTTTGGCTTGCGCGCAGAAAATATTTGAGCCGACTCACGTCAGGCTGCAACGAGAAATGGACGCCGTATCGAGTGGCGCTTTGCGAATTTTCCATCGTCAGTTTCGGCAGGCTTGGGCTACCTTCCCCGCATGTTATCGCCAAGACCATGGAAGCCGGAGGCGGTTCTTCGGTATTTGCTCGGGTTATTTGCCAGCATGGCCATTGGCATGGGCATCGCCGGCTTGCTGCAACCAAACCCAACGCCCGAAGCGCCGCGCCTCACACTTGCCACATTCATTATTGGGACCTTGAGCTTTCACATCATGGGATTGGCGCTCCTCAATCCGTTCCTGCGCGAGCATGGCGTCACTTGGGCGGAAGCGTTCGGATTTAACGCGCCCGGACTGAAGCGCAGCCTGACGCTCGCTGTGATTTTGTGGATCGTCGTCGTTCCGGTGGCCTGGTCGCTCAGCCGATTGTCCGGCGAAATCATGACCTATTTTCAAATGCCGGTCGAAAAACAAGTCGCCGTCCAAACCCTCGAAACCTCCACCTCGATTCTGGAAATGGTTTTGATTGGCATCGCCGCCATCATCATCGCGCCCGTGACCGAAGAAATGATTTTTCGCGGTGTGCTTTATCCGGTCATCAAACAGCATGGCTTCCCAAGAATCGCACTCTGGGGGACGTCGCTCCTGTTTGCCGCCATTCACGCGAACATGATGACGTTTGTGTCGCTGATGTTGCTGGCGATTTTTCTGACGCTGCTTTACGAGACGACCGATAATCTGCTGGCGCCGATGGTGACGCACAGTTTGTTTAACGCGACGAATTATTTCATTCTCATCAGCTTGCCCGCGACCTGATTGGCATGAACGAGTTCGAACTTATTGCGCGATTGACGCCGCATTTGAACCGAACGGCGGCGGTGGTCCGGGGAGCGGGCGATGATTGTGCCGTGCTCGATCTCGGCCTCCCCGAGCGATTCGTTTTGTTCAAAACCGACGCCGTGGTCGAGGGGATTCACTTTACCGCCGACACCGAACCCGAACGCGTGGGCCACAAGGCGCTGGGCCGTTGTTTGAGTGATATTGCCGCCATGGCCGGAACGCCCACGGCCGCGGTGATCACACTCGGATTGCGACGCGATTTCGATCCGGAATACGTCGAGCGGCTTTATGGAGGGATCAATCGTCTGGCCAGGCGATATGACGTCGCCGTTTGCGGGGGTGAAACCATTGCCAGCCCGGAGCGGCATTTTCTTTCGGTAGCGCTGGTTGGGACGGTGGCGGCGGGAAAATTTCCGACGCGCGCGGGGGCACAACCCGGAGATGCGCTGTTCGTGACCGGAAGATTGGGAGGTTCCATGGCGGGCAAGCATCTCGATTTCGAGCCTCGCTTGAATGAGGGTCGCTGGCTGGCCTCGCATTTTGCCATTCACGCCATGATGGATTTGAGCGACGGCCTGGCGGGTGACTTGCGCCACTTGCTTCGCGCCAGTCAGGTCGGAGCGGAATTGCTCAGTTCGAGCATTCCGATCAGCCGCGAGGCAAAACTGCGCGCGCGGGGCGGTTCGGGCGTCAAACCGCCGCTGCTCGCGGCGCTGACCGATGGGGAGGATTTCGAGTTGCTGTTTGCGGTGAGCAGCCGGGACGCCGTTAAAGTTCTGGATGCCTGGCGCGTTGCATTTTCTGAGTTGCCGTTGACTTGCATTGGAAAGATCACGAGCGGCAGCGGCATTACCTTGCGCGATAAAGATGGCGCGCGGCCTTTGAACGTTCATGGCTACACTCATTTCACATAGTGTCGAGGCGACCGAGGCCCTGGGAGAACAATGGGGACGCGACGCCATGCGCGGATGGATTCTCGGGCTGACCGGCGACCTCGGGTCGGGCAAAACGCAGCTGGTGAAAGGCCTGGCGCGCGGATTGGGAATTCGAGCGCGGGTGCACTCGCCCACGTTTGCATTGCTCAACGAATATGCGGGCGGGCGGTTGCCGCTGTTTCATTTGGATTTGTACCGGCTGGAAGGTCCGGAGCAGGTTCTTGGGGCCGGACTTGATGCTTATCTTTTCCAATCGAACGGGGTCACGGTCATCGAGTGGGTGGAACGTTGGATTACTGAACTTGCCGCCGTCCGAGTGTCCGGAGAAACGCCAGCGCATTGGCCAAAGGGACAGCTTCAAAGCGCAATTCCACCTCAATTCCGGCAGGTGTGGATTGAAGGATTGAATGAAACAACGCGGCGCATCAGCTATGAAGATTTTGGCACTTGAATTCTCATCGGCGAAACGAAGCGTGGCCGTCTGGGATACGGACGGGGGAGCATCGGCCCTTCGGCATGGGGAAGTGCTGGAATTGGATTCACGCTCGACGCGTTGTTTCAGTTTGATTGAAGAGACGCTTGAAGCCGCTGCATTGGATCGCAGCGCCATTGATTGCCTGGCAGTGGGGCTCGGTCCGGGATCTTATACTGGAATTCGCGCGGCGATTGCATTGGCGCAGGGCTGGGAGCTGGCCGCAAGTCAAAATCGGATGCGGCTCGTGGGCATCAGCAGCGTCGAATGCCTCGCCGCACAAGCCCACGCTTCGGGGATGCGGGGTCGCGTGCTCGTCCTGGTGGATGCGCAAAGGAACGAGTTTTATCTCGCGCAGTATGCAATGGATGAGACGAGTTACCGGGAAATCGAGCGTCTGAGATTGGCAAGCCGCGCCGAGGTGGAAGAGCGGGCCAGGGCAGGGGAGCCGATCGTAGGACCTGAAGTCACGAACTGCTTCAGTCAGGCGCGTGTGTTGTTCCCCGAAGCGTCAATGCTCGCGCGGCTGGCAGCGCACCAAAATGCGTTTGTGCCCGGCGAATCGCTCGAACCGATTTATTTGCGCCCAACCGCTTTTGTTAAAGCACCACCGCCGCGGCAATGGAACGCCTCCGGGGCATAGAGGCAATCGTTCAACCGCACAGGGTCACGGTTCCGTGGGCGTGGGCAGTGTAAAATAAAATGTCGCCCCGCGATCCACTTCGCCCGTCGCCCACGTTCGTCCGCCATGGCGGGCAACAATCCGGCGGACATTGGCCAGTCCAATCCCCGTGCCTTCAAAATCCTCCTCATGATGCAATCGTTCGAAAACTCCAAACAATTTGTCTTTCCATTGCATGTCAAACCCAGCGCCGTTGTCCTGCACTAAAAACTCGATCTCGTCCTCGCCCGTTCGCGCTTCAATCCGAATCACCGCCTGGTGGCGTCGGCGGGTGTACTTGACCGCGTTCGAGAGGAGATTCAGCCAGACCTGTTTCAGCAATGCACGATCGCCGCGCACCATGGGCAAGGGTTCGATTTGCCATTGGACATCACGATTTCCAATGTCGGCCTCCAATTCTCGTCGCGCCTCCTCGACGAGCTGATTCATATCGATCCGATCTGGACTCATTTCGGCTCGGCTCATCCGCGAGAACTCGAGCAATTGATCAATCAACACACTCATGCGCCGCGCCGAATCAGAAATAATATTCAGGTGCCGCTGGCACTCTGGCGGGAGCAGATCGTGCGCGGCAGTTTGGAGCATTTCGGCAAAACCCGCGATGTGCCGGAGCGGAGCGCGCAAATCGTGAGACACGGAATAAGAGAAAGCTTCCAGTTCCTCATTTAACGCCTGCAACCGGGCGGTGCGGTCCGCCACTTTGCGCTCCAAATCCGCGTAGAGTTGCACTTTCTCCATCGCCACTGAAGTGCTGTCAGCCAACGCCTGAAGGATTTTGACCTCTTCCGGTCGTGGGCAATGTCGATGCGCCCAGTAATTGCCAATCGCTCCAACAGGTTTGGTCTTTCTGATCGGAACCATGACCAGGCTTTTCACGAAAGTGGGCCGGTAAGCGTCCGCGGGAATGCGCGCATCCGCGTAAATGTCTTCGATCACGGCCGGTTCACCATGCAGCATCACCCATCCGCTGATGCACGTGCTCATCGGAAACCGCCGGCCTTTCCAAAGTGGCGCAATCGCGTCTTCATCGGCATACAAACAATGGCCGTTTTCGCGCAGCACGAATGTTGCCCCATCTGCTCCGGTCAATTCGCGAGCCGCCCGGCGCACCACGCTCATGATCTGATTCAAATCACGAGCCAGCGAGAGTTCCTGAACCACCGCCACGAGTCGCTCCATGGCATGCAAGTAAGCGTCCGGTTTCGTCGCCGCTGATTTCACTCGAGACGCCTCGAGTGCTCTCAAAATCACCGGGCCAATATTGTGCAATTCGGATTTGCTCAGGCAATCGGTGGCGCCAGCATTTTGAAGTTTTTCTCTGCCGCCATTGCCGGTCAGAAAAATGAAAGGCACCCCGACCGCCTCCTTGCGAGCGAGACAAAGCGCGCTGATACCATCGAAACCAGGAATTTTATTATCGGAAAGAATGAGATCGAACGAGCTTGCCTGGAGAGCGGCTATGTATTCGTCACGCGACCGAGCAATCTTTAATTCGACGGAAAGGTCGAGCCTTCTCAGCGCCAGACGCACTAACTCGGCATCGGCAGCGTCATCTTCCAAATACAAAATGCTCAACTTCGGTTTCATGGGATTTTCTCTGAGCTGGAGCCGCGCTCCGAATGTGCGAGTGGCAGCAACATCATTCGCCGTTCCTTTATTGTCACGAAAGCGGAAGGGAATCAAGCTCTGAACGGACCTGCGGCCGCGGGAAGAGTTGAAGAATTGAAGAGTTAAATGGTTAAAAGGTTAAATGGTTAAATGGTTAAAAGGTTAAATG